>JBIKQE010000093.1:0-7936 GCA_044349815.1 Chitinophagaceae bacterium
GGGCGGTGGGCGGTGTATGCGGATGCGACATCGGCAACTGTTGATACACGTGTTGTGCAAACGCGGCGAGTTGGGGCTCGGTAAAATACTGGTTGTTGGCCGCGAGGCAATGGTCGAACACCATATCAGCAAAAATGCCGGCGCCGAGCGGACTCGCTACGCGGTAAAGCGCTTTGGTGGCTAAAAACGAGGGGTGTTGGTCGGTATATTTGTCTATAAACCGATGCAATTGCATGCCTTGTTGTATGGAAGCACTGAAGTGGTGGAGGGCAGGGCCTTTCACAAAATCGCCCAGCATATTGCCCACCAAGAGGTGGCTATTATTAAACGATAAATACGCGTGGGCTAAGAAGTTCATGCGGGTTTGAAGTGCCTGCAAAGTAACTTGAATTTTGAAATTTGGGCGTGTGGAATAGCCGCCATAAAAAAGGATGAAAAAAAAATTTGGCATTTCAAACGATGGCCTTACATTTGCAATCCCTCAGGGGAACAACGTTCTTTAAAAAATTTGGATATTTCGATAATGCGCAAGCATTTGTGATATATAAACACCTTCTTTAAGAAGCCACTTTAGCTCAGCTGGTAGAGCAACTGATTTGTAATCAGTAGGTCGCTGGTTCGATTCCGGCAAGTGGCTCTTTTTTTTTGGGTAGTTGCCCGAGTGGCTAAAGGGGGCAGACTGTAAATCTGCTGACTTCGGTCTACGGTGGTTCGAATCCATCACTGCCCACAATTGGTTTTTCACTCAAAACCAATATCGAATGCGGAAGTCGTATAGTGGCTATTACCTCAGCCTTCCAAGCTGATGACGACAGTTCGATTCTGTTCTTCCGCTCCAGACCGATTGTTCGCGCCTTTCGGCTAACAATCGGTTTTTTATTGCCGTTGTAGCTCAGGGGTAGAGCACTTCCTTGGTAAGGAAGAGGTCGAGAGTTCAATTCTCTTCGACGGCTCCAGGGGATCCGACATCGGGTCCTTTTTTTATGCTTATTGTTTTTTTTATGCTTCTTTTTGACGTTTGTTCAGAATATTTACAAAAACTTATTCAAACTGACGTTAAAATTTTTTGTTTTATCGAAATATAAAAATTACATTTGCAATCCGAAAAATAAAATAAACACTTTTAAAACAAGTAAAAATGGCAAAAGAGACCTTTAAGAGGGACAAACCTCACGTTAACATTGGTACCATCGGTCACGTTGACCATGGTAAAACCACCTTGACCGCCGCTATCACTGACGTATTATCGAAAGTTGGTTTGGCTGAAAAGAAAAACTACGACGATATCGACGGTGCACCCGAAGAGAAAGAGCGTGGTATCACCATCAATACGGCTCACGTTGAGTATCAAACACAAACGCGTCACTACGCGCACGTGGATTGTCCAGGTCACGCCGATTATGTAAAGAACATGATTACCGGTGCCGCCCAAATGGATGGTGCTATTCTTGTAGTAGCTGCCACAGATGGTCCGATGCCACAAACCCGCGAACATATCCTTTTGGCTCGCCAAGTAGGTGTACCTCGTATGGTGGTATTTATGAATAAAGTAGACTTAGTAGACGATCCTGAATTATTGGAATTGGTTGAAATTGAAATCCGCGATTTATTATCGTCGTATGGTTTTGATGGCGACAATACCCCAATCATCCAAGGTTCTGCTACAGGTGCATTGGCCGGCGATCCTAATTGGATGGCGAAAGTACAAGAGTTGATGGATGCTGTTGATAGCTACATTCCATTGCCTCCTCGTCCGGTTGATCAAGATTTCTTGATGTCGGTGGAAGATGTGTTCTCGATTACAGGTCGTGGTACAGTAGCTACCGGTCGTATCGAACGCGGTCGTGTTAAAGTAGGTGAAAACGTGGAAATCGTAGGTTTCAACGAAGAGCCATTGAAATCGACTTGTACCGGTGTTGAAATGTTCCGCAAGCTCCTCGATGAAGGTGAAGCAGGAGATAACGCTGGTTTATTGCTCCGTGGTATTGAAAAGAACGATATCCGTCGTGGTATGGTTATTTGCAAGCCTGGTTCAATTACACCGCACACTGAATTCAAATGCGAAGTTTACGTATTGAGCAAGGAAGAAGGTGGTCGTCATACACCATTCTTTAAGAAATACCGTCCTCAGTTCTATTTCCGTACCACAGACGTTACCGGAGAGGTAGAATTACCAGAAGGAACTGAAATGGTTATGCCTGGCGATAACGTAAGTTTGACTGTTAAATTGATTGGGCCAATCGCTATGGAACGCGGTTTGAAGTTCTCAATCCGTGAAGGTGGTCGTACGGTAGGTGCCGGTCAGGTAACTGAAATCATCAAATAATTCAACGGATTTATCCGTCGATGATATCCTAAAACAAAGTACCTTGTGCGACATCAAGGTACTTTGTTTTTAAAAAGCTCTTTTTTATGGTCCGAAATCGAAGTTTCGGACCTATCTTACAGGCATGGTGCAACGGTAGCATACGGGTCTCCAAAACCTTTGATCTGGGTTCGAATCCTAGTGCCTGTGCAAAACACCTTAGTTAAACTACATTGGTATGTCAAAATTTGTCAATTATATCGAACAAGCTTACGACGAGTTACTGCATAAAGTAACTTGGCCCACTTGGAGCGAATTACAGCAATCAACCCTCATTACGTTGGTAAGTGTATTGTTGTTAACGGCTGTCATTTTTTTAATGGATGGTGCGTCCGATTTCGTGTTGAAAGGTTTTTATAATTTATTTAAATAAACCCTCACATGGAAACTACACAGCAACAAGAGCTCGATACCAAATGGTTCGTGCTGCGCGTACTTAGTGGTAAGGAACGTAAAATCAAAGATTATCTTGATGTGGAAATTCGTCGCTCCGGATGGGGGCACGTTATTTCGCAAATTCTTTGTCCCGTTGAAAAGGTATTCAAAGTGGTTAGTGGCAAGAAAGTAATGCGCGAAAAAATATTGTATCCGGGGTATATCTTACTTGAAGCAACCTCCGGGAAGCTCAACGACGATATGATTCAAGCCATAAAATCCGTTACCGGCGTTATTAACTTTTTAGGCAAAGAACGCCCCGATGCGCTCCGCCGTTCGGAAGTGAATAAGATGTTCGGTAAGATGGACGAAATGGCCGATAGCGATATGATGATGATTGAACCCTTTATTGTGGGTGAAACCGTTAAGATTATTGATGGTCCGTTTAACGACTTTAATGGTAGCATCGAGGAAGTAAACGAAGACAAGAAGAAACTGAAAGTGACCGTTAAAATCTTCGGTCGTTCAACACCGGTTGAGCTCAACTTCATGCAAGTAGAGAAGGTTTCTTAATTCAAATGAATAAACAAATTGAATGGTCGCTTCGGCGACCATTTTTATGTGCGCTTGTTAATCTGTTTTTTTTTGATTCCGCTAAATTACAAGTGGACAAGGAGAATACATTCCCCAATTATTGCCGTCAATATCAAATAAAATTGCTTGGTGTAGTTCCACCACATTCGTAAAATTCTTTGTAATAATTGACTACGCTTTGCATTATTTCTTACTCATTCGAATCAGCAATCGAAACTGAACAGAATAAAAGAAATCGTTGCTAGAGGCACTGCCCCGAATTTCGCCAGCACCGTACGGTTGATTCGGGTCTATCAAATTCGATTTGTTGTGAACCTTCTTGGCAATGTCGGCTTGTGCCGGTGTGAGGTACTTGTTGAACAAGGCGGGGTCAATAAAGGTGGTGCTTACATCATCGAGGTAATCGGTAAACAAATATCGGCCACTAATTTCAAGGGCTAAACTTACTTTCGGGTTGATCGTATACATAAGTCCACCGCCAAATGGTATACACCACTGATTCAGTTTGTATAGCGAGCGTTCCGGATACTCCGTCATGCCCTGACCTTCGGTGCGCAAAGGCTGCAAATCAACCCATTTTAATTCTTCCGATAATTCGTCGTAATAACTGCCTTGTGGGTTAAAATGGAAGTAACCAATGCCGGCACTAAAAAAAGGCTGTAACGGAAACCGACTTATTTTACTGCTGTCGCGAAACACATGCAAGGGGAACCATTCCAATTGCATCGAACCTTCGTTGATATTGGACCGAAAATCGAGGTTGCGTTTGTATCGGGTATAAGCCTGATCGTCTTGGGTGTTTTGATATTCTGTTTCGGCATCGCTTCCCGCAATTTTACCCGCCGTATAATCGAAACGCAAGCCCAATACCGAACGGTAACGCTTGGTAATTGAAACGCCATAAAAAAAGGTACTGCGCTTAAATAAACGCCCCGATAAAAAATTGGTATTGTAACTACTCGTACCGCCTAAGTCGCCCAAATATTGCGAAGGACCTAAATGAAACGACAAATCGGTATGCATGTTTTTGGCAAAAGCCGATTTCTCGCGTGGTGTTTTTACCCTGGCCGTATCGGTTGCGGCCACGGTTTCTTGTGCCAATAACAAGAGCATCCAAATGGCTAAAAAACTTGATATGTAGCCCCCTTTTATCATACGTTTTCTTCGGTTGTTCCTAACATTAAATACGCCTTTATAAAACCGTCTAAATCGCCATCCATCACCGGACCAATATTGCCTACTTCGTAATCGGTACGATGGTCTTTAATCATTTTGTACGGATGAAAAACGTAGGAGCGAATTTGCGAACCCCATTCGATTTTTTTCTTGCTCGAATTGGTTTTGTTTTTCATTTCCTCCTGGCGTTTTAATTCTTGCTCATATAACTGCGACTTGAGCATTTTTATTGCCTTCTCGCGGTTTTCACCTTGTGTTCGCGCTTGCTGGCATTCCACAATAATGCCCGACGGAATATGTTTCAACCGAACCGCCGTTTCTACTTTGTTTACGTTTTGTCCGCCCTTGCCCCCCGCCCGGTAAAAATCCCATTCCAAATCGGCCGGGTTTACTTCAATATCAATGGTGTCGTCTACTAAGGGGTAAACAAACACCGAAGCAAAGGAGGTGTGTCGACGGGCATTGCTATCGAAGGGCGAAATCCGCACCAAACGATGCACGCCATTTTCGCATTTCAGTAAGCCATAAGCAAACGGACCATCAACTTCGATGGTGACTTGCTTAATGCCGGCCCCATCGCCCCATTGTATATCAATTTCGCTCACGCTGAACCCGCTTTTTTCGGCATACATGCGGTACATCCGCAACAGCATCTCCGCCCAATCTTGGCTCTCCGTACCACCGGCCCCGGAGTTGATGGTCAATACGGCCGCCATTTCATCTTCGGGTTGGTTCAAGGTGCTTTTAAACTCCAAGTCATCGATGGCCTTGATAGCGGCCTCGTGCAATTCACGGCAATCGGCTTCGTCGGCATCGCCGGCTTTCCAAAAGTCGAACATCACCGCAAAATCATCCACCGCTTGCTTCGTTGTTTCGTATAAATCAACCCAATACGCTTGGGTTTTAATTTCCTTCAAAATGGCTGTAGCCCGTTTGTTATCGTCCCAAAAGCCAGCCGATAACGACAATTGTTTATCGCGCTCAATTTTCTGCCTTTTTTCATCAACCGATAAAAAGGCTTTAAGGGCACTCATACGCGCATTCATCTCCTGCAATTGCTCGATGGTCATAAAACACAAAGGTAAGGGCTCAACGCCAATCATTTGGCCGAGTTATCAACGTTGTAAAGCATACCAAGACGGGGTTTATGTCAACAAGGGCAATAGGTCTTCCCGCGCCATCATACGTCCACCAAACGCCGCCATATGCGGTGTTTCCATTTGGCAATCCATCAGCACAAAGCCACGTTGCGCCAAGTATTCCAAGCCCAATACCAAAGCCACTTTGCCGGCATTCGGCACCAAGGTAAACATGCTCTCGCCACAAAATACGCGGCCACATAACACCCCATACAAGCCACCTACCAACACCTCGTTTTGCCAACACTCCAAGGAAACCGCATGCCCCGCTTGGTGCAAGTTCTTATATGCGCTAAGCATACTTGCGGTTATCCACGTGCCATTGTCCTCGCCACGTGGTATGTTGGCGCAGGTATCAATCACCGTATCAAACACTGTATTAAACCGAAATTCAAAGGAGCCTTTGCGTAAAACCCGCTGCAAGGAACGAGCAATATGCACCTCGTTCAAGGGCAACACAAAACGCGGGTTCAAACTCCACCATAAAATGGGCTCACCCTCCGAAAACCAAGGGAAATACGTCAAGCGATAAGCCGCCATCAAACGAGGCACCAATAAATCGCCACCCACGGCCGCAGGCGCATCATCGGGCGCATCCAACGGATTCGGGAATGCCAACGAATGGGGCAATAACAATACCATATTACAATTCTACCGTGGCCTGAATACCGCGTTCTAAAATAGCGTCACACATCGGCTTCAAGGCATCGAAGGAGCCCGTTTTAACACTGCACTTGCCTTTGAAATGAATAATCATCGAACATTGTTCGGCCTGCTCGCGCTCGTGGCCACATACCGCCATCAGCGTTTCAATCACCCAATCGAAGGTGTTTACATCGTCGTTCCAAACAATCAAATGATACGCATCTTCCGTGTCGGTCAACACGTCTTCATCCCAATCCGTTTCTGTATGTCCCATGCCAAGCATTGCCATTCGCCAAAAATACATCAGGATGCCTGCTCGTCAAGGGGTGTGTATAAATTTCGCCGCAGGGTATTTATTAGAAAAACTACCCGCTACAACTTACTTTTGCACAAAATTACCCTTATGCCCTCATTCGATATTGCCAGCAAAGTAGATGCCCAAACCCTCGACAACGCCATCAACACCGTAAAAAAAGAAATCGGCAACCGCTTCGATTTCAAAGGCTCGCATGTGCTTATTGAGCTCAACAAAAAAGACTTCACCCTGAAGCTCGAAGCCGAAAGCGACATGAAAATGGAGCAAATGCTCGATGTGCTCGTGTCGCGCTCCATGCGGCAGGGACTCGAAGGCAACTGTTTCGACCTCAGCAAAGAAGCCTATCCGTCGGGCAAAATCATCCGCAAGGAAGTGAGCATTCGGAATGGCTTAGGCCAAGACGATGCCAAGAAGATTGTAAAGAAAATCAAAGATTCCGGCCTCAAAGTGCAGGCCGCTATCATGGACGATATCATTCGGGTTACCGCCAAGAAAATCGACGATTTGCAAGATGTCATTCAGCTTTGCCGCACGGCCGAGTTCAATATTCCGCTCCAATACATCAACATGAAGAGCTGATTTTGCAAGAAAATGCAAAAAAATAGCCACGATTTCATAAAAAGCCCTATTTTTGCAATCCCTTAAACCGGCATGGCGCAAATCATGCCACAAATTTAAACTGTATGAAACAAGGAATCCACCCAGAATCTTACCGCATGGTGATCTTCAAAGACATGAGTAACGAAGATGCCTTCTTGTGCCGTTCCACAGCCAAATCGAACGAAACCATGAAATGGGAAGATGGCAACGAATACCCCGTAGTAAAATTGGAGGTTTCGAATACATCGCACCCGTTTTATACCGGCAAAAACGTATTGCTCGATACCGCAGGTCGTATCGACAAATTCAACAAGCGTTACGCCAAAAAGAAATAATGTTCATTTTTTTTTATTTTTATCCCGCCCTCATCGGCGGGATTTTTTTTACACTCATTCTCATTCTCCTACTCATTCTTCTTTTCTCTTTTCGAAGCCCAGCCAAGCACCCCCTTCATCACCCGTCCCGTCTTTCGCTTGTACTCCTCGTTGCGCTTCGCTTCACTGCGGGGTACCGCTTCAGCCGGGGCTATTCATTCATCGCCGCAATCATTCTTCATCAGGAACAGGAACAGTGTCGGGGAACAGCTTGTAGGGGCGCAGAACGGGAGCGGGAAACTGAGCGAGAGCGGGGGGATTCGACGCTGTTCGAGATGTTCGCCTTTATTGGCATTTCGAATGACGAACACGATTACACGATGAAAGAATTTCACGATTTTATAAATTATGA
>JBIKQE010000094.1:0-7933 GCA_044349815.1 Chitinophagaceae bacterium
CGTTGAATGGGAACAAAAGTAAGTGATTCCAAGAATCTGTGTGCTTTTTTTACTGCACTTCAGCTAAAATGTGTAAAGTATAGATGGCGGGGTCGCCATTGGTGTGCACCAAAACAGTTTTGTCGTTATACCCTGTTTTCCCTTCGCTGTTGAAACGCACTTTGAAAACCTGCGATGCACCGGGCTTAATCGGCGCATCCGGATATTCAGGTACCGTACAACCACAGCCTACTTTAGCATCGTAAATAATAAGATCTTGTTGGCCGGTATTGGTCATGGTAAACTCGGTTGTAACTACTTCGCCTGCTTTCATTCGACCAAAATCGTGCAATGTATCGTCGAATACCAAACGGCCTAATTGGCTGATTGACGAAGCACTATCGGCTTTTAAACTACGTGGGTTTTTTACTAAGTCGGTCGATAAACTGCCTGCCGGCGCATCGGTTACCGGCTCGGTATTCGTGCATGCAGTTAAACTGCCTAAACCCACAACCAACAGGTATATCCAATACCAAGAAGTACCTTTTTTCATGCCTCAAAATTAGTTGTTTCGGCCCGATTTTTTTACAATCTTGTTTTGTTCGTGCAACTCCTTCCGAACATTATCCAACAACCCATTCACAAACTGACCACTTTGTTGGGTACTATACAACTTGGCTAAATCGATGTATTCGTTGATGGTTACTTTTTCCGGAATTTGCTCAAAATACAAGAGTTCGCATATACCTAAATGCAGTATAATTAAATCGATAATGGCTACCCGATCGGCATCCCAATTAACCAACTTGGGTTCAATTAAATTAAAAACTACCTCTTTTTTATCGAAGTAACATAACATCAACTCGCAGGCAAAAGCAATTTTTTCGTCCGATAAAATTCGGTTGAAATTAAAGGAAGAGGCATGCGTCAATATCTTATCTAACCAACCGCCAATCATTTCCTGATCGGTATTGGCGTATAAAAAATGCTCTTCTAAAAACGATTGCGTGATTTCGTTGCGCGTAATACACACATCAAACAGATGTACCAAAATGGCTTTTTCGCTGTTTAATTCGCGGCTCTCCGTGGCAATATAGGCTAAGTATTCGGGTGTTTCGGTAAACGGAATAAACACCCTCTTTAAAAACTCTTCATCCATCCATTCCGGACGAACATATTTCTTAACTAAATCGGTATAAGTGGCATTACCCGCTAGGGCTTTCGTAAAAAGATTATCGGCTAATTTTACATTTACTTGTTCATCATCGAGTGTTCGAATCATTTTCGATGCCCGCTTATTGGCCACATTTAAAATAAACGACGATAAACGCATCATTAGGTGCAAATTTATCACCAATAAGGCCGTTGTTTCTTCAATCCGTTTCATGATACGCGCTTCGGCAACATCGCGAGGATTGGCAGCCTCCTGTTGCGATAAGGCGTAAATAGTTTGAAGGACATCGATGCGTATGTTTCGTCGGCTGATCATGTGTAAGAGCAAAATGGTCTGCAAAACTAAGCGTTTTTCCTTGGTTTGCCCCCATTTTTAAGCTATTTTCCTAAAAATCCCCTTCGTCGGTTAAAAAAACCGCTTTGTCGCTAATTCTAAAAAAAATACGTTTCAACATGTATTTAATTGAAAATTCATTATATTTGGTTTCTAATTTTACTATTATGAAAAAGATGTTATCCTTTTCTTTTATTGCCATGATGGCCTTTGGCTTTTCGGCGTGTAAGAAAATAAACTCAGCCAATACGGGTACTAGTCCCTATTACACGGCTCCAACAAACACCAACACCGGTGGCGGTAGCACCATTCCTGTAGGGAATGTTCCTGCTAAATTCAAACAAAAAGCCCTCATTGAAGAATTTACCGGCGAATGGTGCGGTAATTGTCCTAGTGGTGCTTCTGTTATGAAATCCATCATCGATGCTAAACCCGACCAAGTGGTAGGTGTAGCTATTCACCAAAACGACCCTTATGAAGTGGCAGGTGTTTACAGCGCTATGCAAGGTCTCTTCTTTGCTGGTTCAGGTGTTTCTTCTATTGGTTTTCCAGGTGCTTCTATCTCTCGTATGAAAAGTGTTTCTGCGAGTTATGCCAATGCCGCTTACGACGATCGTAGCATTTGGCAACAACAAGTAGATACTAAATTAGCTGAAACGGCTCCTCTTGGTTTAGCTATGGTAAACAAAGAATCGGGCGATAAGCTCAGTATTGATTTGTACATCGGTCACGCTACACCTATCGCTACTGATACACGCGTTACTATCTACTTGATTGAAGATAATTTAGCCGAATCTGCTCCGGGTGCTCAAGCATCAGGTGGTGGTTCGTATGTTCACCAACATGTTGTTCGTAAAATTTTAACCGATAATATGGGCGATTTAGTTGACCTGAACAACGCTCCTAGCACTAAATATACCTTGGTGAAATTCACGAACGTTGATATTGCCGGTCTTTACAAAAACAAATCAAACTTGAAAGTAGTTGCCCTCATCAACGAAAATGGTGCCGATGCTACTAAATTGAAAGTGTTGAATGTTCAAGAAGCTGGTTTGACTGATGTTAAAAAGTGGGATTAATCTTTTCAAATTTTCATAATAAAACGCTCCTTGAAAGGGGCGTTTTTTTTTAATAGAAATACCTCTCATTGTGAAACGAAACCGTAACCCAAAACAAATTCAATTGCTTGAAAAGAATATTCAACGTACCCGCGATATTATTCAAGCAACACCACGCGATATTCCAATCGACCCGGAACAAAAAGATACCGAAATAAGTTTGTTTGCCTACAACGCTAACAATTGTTTGGTTCAAAGCCTGCTCCCCATTAGTGAGGTAAGTCCTCAGTTTTTTAAGCAAACCGAAACCCAAACCTGGTTAAATTTTGATGTGCTCAATCGAACGCAAATTGAAACAATCGGTAAACAACTCAACCTGCATTTTCTTATTGTAGACGATATTTTAAGTGTTCATCAACGCCCAAAAATGGACGAAATTGATGGTCACCTCACTTGTGTTATGCAAATGATGTACTACAACGAAACCAACGAATCGGTTATTAATGAACAAGTTAGTTTTGTGCTTGGTAAAAATTATTTACTCACGTTTCAAGATGAAGCCCGCCGCGATTTATTTAATCCGCTTCGCGATAAGTTGAAAACCACCGGCACCAAAGTCAGACAACAAGCCGTTGATTATTTATTGTATTCATTAATCGATAGTATTGTAGACCATTACTTCAATGTGCTCGAAAAATTAGGCGATAAAATTGAACGCATCGAAGAAGAACTTACTAAACAAGAAGAAGACGATCAGGCCATGATGAGCCGTATCAATCGCTTGCGCAAAGAACTCATTTTCTTCAAACGCAATACCGCCCCCGTTCGCGAAATGATCAACGCCATTGTGCGCTCCGATAATGCGTACATCGATAGCAATACCACCAAGTATTTTAAAGACATTTACGACCAAATGTTGCAAGTAAACGACCTCAGCGAAAACTACCGCGATCTCCTCGTAAACATCCGCGATCTGTACCTCAGCCGCATGAACATGAAACTCAACGAAGTAATGAAATTCTTAGCCATCGTAACAACCCTCCTTGCCCCCGCAACCGTAATTGGCGGCATCTTCGGCATGAATTTCGATCGAATTCCTTACTTGCACCATCAAGACGGTTTCTGGATTGCCACCCTGCTCATGATGGCCATCCCTATCTTGATGCTCGCCTATTTCCGTCGCCGAAACTGGTTCTGATTCTTTTGGTTCTCAACGTTCGGAACAAACTCGAACGAAATTGCGACGCTCCGTTCATCTTCATCAAGCAATCATCGCCGCCTATCCATAAGTTCTCTTAAAATAAACAAGCCGCACGAACGAGGTACGGCTTGTTTATTGTTTCATTTAACAGCGTTTAAAAATCGAACTGAATACCTTGCGCTAATGGCAATTGGGTGCTATAGTTGATTGTATTCGTTTGCCGACGCATATACACTTTCCAAGCATCGGAGCCACTTTCGCGACCACCGCCGGTTTCTTTTTCACCGCCAAAGGCACCACCAATTTCGGCACCACTGGTACCGATGTTTACATTCGCAATACCACAATCGCTTCCCGCTTGCGATAAAAACTGTTCAGCTTCACGCATGCTCAAGGTCATAATCGACGACGATAACCCTTGTGGCACATCGTTCTGCATCGCAATGGCTTCTTCTAATTTTTTATATTTCATTACATATAAAATCGGTGCAAAAGTTTCGTGTTGAACTATTTGCATCGAATTGCGGGCTTCAATAATGCATGGCTTCACATAACAACCACTGGCATATTTTTTACCTTTCAACACACCGCCTTCCACCAACATGGTTGCCCCTTCCGCTTTCGCTTGTTTGATGGCATTTAAATAATTCGCAACAGCATCTAAGTCGATTAATGGACCAACATGGTTCTTCGCATCCAACGGATCGCCAATACGCAATTGCGCATAAGCATTCACTAATTTCTCGGTAAATTTCTTGTACACTTTTTCATGAATAATCAATCGGCGGGTAGTGGTACAACGTTGTCCGGCGGTTCCTACTGCACCAAATACTGCACCAACTAAGGCAATGTCTAAATCGGCTTGGTCGGAAATTATGATGGCATTGTTACCGCCCAATTCCAATAAACTTCTTCCCATTCGGCCGGCTACGGTGGCCCCAACGGCTTTCCCCATGCGGGTGCTACCCGTGGCTGAAATTAATGGCAAACGGGTATCGTTGCTCATCCATTCGCCCACTTCGGCACCGCCATTTAGTAAACAACTTACCCCTTCAGGTACATTGTTTCTGCTAAATACATCGCTAATAATGTTCTGGCAAGCTACACCACATAAAGGGGCTTTCTCAGACGGTTTCCAAATACATACATCACCACAAACCCATGCAATCATGCTGTTCCAACTCCATACCGCTACCGGGAAATTGAAGGCTGAAATAATGCCTACAATACCTAATGGATGATATTGTTCGTACATGCGATGCCCGGGGCGTTCACTGTGCATGGTTAATCCGTACAATTGACGGCTTAAGCCAACGGCAAAATCGCAGATGTCAATCATTTCTTGAACTTCTCCTAAGCCTTCTTGCAAGCTTTTGCCCATTTCGTAACTAACTAAAGTTCCCAAGGCTGTTTTCTTTTTACGTAATTCATCGCCAATCTGACGAACAATGTCGCCACGCTTGGGTGCCGGCATCAAACGCCATGTGGTGAACGCTTTAGAAGCTGCGGTAACCACTTTTTTATAATCGGCCGCTGTGCTGGCCTGCACCGAACCAATGCGCATGCCATCAACCGGCGAATCGCTATGAAGAATGACGCCTTTCGATGTCATCCATTGTTGACCGGTAGATGTTCCCGCATTTATTTTATTCAAGCCAAGCTCTTTCAATATCTTTTTCATACGTCTTTTTGTTTCTCCGCAAAGGTACAGTTCTGGTTGCGCCTTCCCAAAAAAACATCTCAAATGGCTAACACGTTTGCTTCCAAAAACGTAATGATTGTTCTTAAACCATTCAATGTGTATCTTTCCCTCCCCAAACCAACTTATGTATCGGGTAATCGGTACCTTTTTCGGCAAGGGGAATGTTCAGGAAATAGTGCAATAACAAGTAAGGTGGGCTATCGAATAATAACAGCAGAAATAATAGAAGGCTGTATTCATCACGACCGTAAAAGTCAACGGGCATTGTATGAATATTGCTACCCTATTATCCTGAAAGTGTGTGCTCGGTATGCAGGTACTACCGACGATTTGGTAGAAATGACCAACAACTGCTTCATGAAAGTGGTCAACAATTTACAAGCCCTCTCCGATATTAAAACCTTGGGGGGCTGGGTAAAACAAATCGCCGTGAATACGGCCATCGATATGTATCGGTCTGGGAAAAAGTACCGTGAACGAAATCGGTTTACCATTGATACTGAATTTTCGTCGGCTGCAAATACCCATTCGGGTTTCGATTATACCGAAAGCCGTATGGACAGCCAACTGATTTTTCAGGCAATACGCGAACTGCCCGACACCACGCGCGAGATCTTGAATTTATTTGCTATTGAGGGGTATAGTCATCGCGAAATTGCAAACGCCCTCCACATTAGCGAAGAAGCATCGCGCTGGCACCTTCATAAAGCAAGAAATATGTTAGCTGAAAAATTAAGTGCATTGCATTACTCAATAAAACGTAAATCAAATGGCAAACGAAGCTAATCCACTCGACGATTTTTTGCGTGGAACTGCCGATTCGGCCTCGTTCCCTTTCAACGAAGACCATTGGAAACAGATGGAAGCCCGTTTAGACGATGAAAATCCTAAACCGAAACGCCGTTTCTTATTGCCTTGGTGGAAAGGCGTTGCATTATCTGTAATAGGTATTGGTATTGGCATGGCATTTTTGAAAATGCCTCAAGCACCAGCATCTAAGGTGCATAGTAAAACAACTTCTTCGCCCATACCATCCCAACCAACTACACAGGCTATACCTACTCCAAACACCCAAGATGAAGTTGGCCAGAAGAAAATTGACCACGAAACGGGTTCTGCTACATTAAAGCCTGTATCACCCAAGTTGGTATCTCCAACAAAACAACCCAGCGTCCATAAAGTGCCACGTTTGGCCGGCGCTAACAATACGCCAATACAGATTGCTCCTGTGGTAAAGAGCGGCAATATAAACATTGCGGATAATCGGGATCTATCAACCCCTCAGGAGCTTGCAACACAAACCGAAAAATCTGCCATGCTCGAAAACAAATTAACATCCCGAACAGCCCAACTGATTCAAGGTAAGGCCATGCAGGCCATCGATACGCAAGTGCAAACAAAATACAGGCCAATGAGTGAGGAGGAAATGATTCGGTATAATCCTCGTTACAGGGCGGCATTGCAACAGTATGTTCCAACACAAATCGATAGCATTACAATTATTCGCTTCAAACCCGTTGAAGCGCCCGTGAAACAGGTTTACAATACAGTATCAACCGATTCCACCATGGCCCGCTACCGATTGCAATTATTTGTAGGTAGTATGTTGTGGCGAGGTTTTATTGGCGGAAATACTTGGAGCCCGGCACCCTATTTGGGCATCGGACTCGAAAAAACATTATCGAAGCGAATTACAATGGCTACCCAAGTTGGGTTTACTTATTTTGCCGGTTTGCAAACACAAAACAGAACCGTTTCGTATCGGTATAAGTTTGGTATTGATTCTTCCGTATATACCGCGCTTCATCGGATGGTTTTTCGTGTACAATGGCCTGTTCAACTTCGGTATGCTATCAACAAACAGCATGCGGTGATGCTAGGTGCTGGTGCGGCTTGGCAACCCGATGGTGTAAGCACGGTAACAGCCCCCCAGCAAGTACTGAATGGCGGTGGCGTTCCTGCGGGCAATATGCCCTTGGTAAGTAAAAATACCTTGGGTTATTTACACGGTATACGCGCTTGGGATGTGTTTTTTCAAGCGGGTTATCAATGGCAATGGCACGAACGGATGGCCTTACAAGTTTTATGGCAAGCGGGCCTTCGCGATATGACCAACAATAAACTGTTATCATCTAACCGTATACAACGAAACAATGGTTTGATGGTTGGACTTCGATATAGTTTCGTTCGCAGTAATCGCAAATAATTATGAAAACACGTTTTGTATTTGTTTTATTGGGTTTGATTTTTTTGGCTTGTTCAAAAAAACAATTGCCTGTACCACCCAATGGAAATGATCCGCAATTTTATTTTATAGGAACAGTAGGGAACGATTCCGTGCATTGGCAAGCGGGTGAAGATGATTTTTTCATGCACACCGATTTCTTTTTAGATGCACAGAAGCTTATTGTATTGCGCGGACAATTAGGGCTAAGCAATTGCTTGAATTGTGAACCATCGCTAACCATCGAGTTTCGCGATGTTGC
>JBIKQE010000095.1:0-7931 GCA_044349815.1 Chitinophagaceae bacterium
TCTTCAGCACTTTTTCGTAGGTCTGAAAGAGTTTAAATAACGTAACCGATTGAATTTCTGTGCCTTCGCTCATGGTTTCTCCAATCGAGGCCAACTCTTGCATCACATTACCTCGTTTTTCTTGTAAAGCACGATCGGCCTCCAACAATTTCATTTGTTCCGACGCTTCTTTAAAGCGCTTATATTCAAGAATTTTGTCTATCAATTCTTTCCGAGGGTCAATTTCTTGTCCCTGTGCATCGAGTTCCTTACGAGGAATAAGCATTTTGGCTTTAATACGAATCAGGGTGGAAGCGAATAAAATAAATTCGCTCGCAAGCTCAATATTCAATTCCTCCAGTTGATGGATATACTCTAAAAAATCGTTTGTGATTTTAAAAATAGGGATGTTTTGAATGTCGATTTCGTCGCGTTCAATAAAAAATAAAAGCAAGTCGAAGGGGCCTTCAAACTGATCTATTTTAATGCTGTAGGATGGTGTATGGGCTGCCATAGGGAGTCAAATTTAGCCTATTTACGGGTTTGAGGCACACATTTTTTCCAATACCTTGTAAAATACCTTTGCACTGTCGTTCCAACTAAAACGCCGGGCTTGTTCAAGGGCATGTTGGCGAAGTTTATCGCGCAACCCTTCGTCTTTGTATAAAGTTCGCATCGCATCGGCCATTTCGTCGATGGAAGTAGGATCTACCAAAATAGCTGAATTGCCGGCTACTTCAGGCATCGAGGACGTATTCGATACAATGCCGGGCACCCCACATTGCATGGCTTCTAAAATAGGAATGCCAAAGCCTTCGAAGATGGAAACAAAGGTGAGCGCATAGGCTGCACCAATTACCCGGCTTAATTCATCCACTTCCATGTAATCGTACATCAAAACATCCGGTTTAAAGGGATGTTGTTCATAGGCCTCTTTAATTTCGTCCGACTCCCACGCATACCGACCAATAATCAACAATTTCATATTGCTGCGTTGCTTGGCTTTAAAACGGGCAAATGCTTTCAGCAAGCGCACTACATTTTTGCGAGGGTGTAAGGCGCCCGCAAATACAAAATATTCGCATCCTTGGGCATACTGGTCTTTAACAGCTTGTTTTTCCTCAAAAAGTAAGGGTTTATAAAGGGTATTAGCCCCATTGTACACCACACTAATTTTGTTGTCGGGGGTGCCGTAAGTAGCTATCAAATCGTTTTTTGAAAAGGTAGAAACGGATACAATGTGACGTGCTTTTTTTACAAAACGCGGCGTAAAACGCCTTAAATAATACCGGAACTTAAAAGGTAAGTGTTCCGGAAAATGTTCAAAAGCTAAATCGTGTACCACCAACAACGTAGGTACTTTAGTGCCCAGCGATAAAAACCCATCGGTAGAAATAAATACGTCGGCTTGGTATTTTTTTAGCGCACGCCGCACCGATATTTCAAACCATATGTACCAAAGTATTGGATGGCGGGCGGGCGGCGGAATAACCACGGGCGTTACATTCGAGGCAAAAACAAATTGGGGGTCGTACGGCCTGTCGAAAAAGAATATAAATTCATGCTCCGGATGGTCAATAACCATCCGTTGGAGTATTTCGCGGGTGAACCATCCAATGCCTTCCAATTTGCCTTTCAGCAAAAAACGAGTGTTAACTGCAATGCGCATGCGGGTGGCAAAGGTAAGGTTTGCCACATATTTTTTTGGTTTGTTCGTTATTATCCTATTTTCACGTTCTCAGGCATGGCCCAACGCTCGTTTATATCGAATCTTATTTTCACCCTGGCACTGAATATATTGGTAAAGCCCCTGTGGGTATTGCTTATCGATAGGCAAGTGCAAATACAAGCAGGGCATGCACAATATGGGCTGTACAGCGCCTTGTTGAGTATGGCACTCATTTTTAATATTTTGCTCGATATTGGTTTGACCAATTATAATCAACGCAATATGGCTGCTTACCCCGAGCGTATTCGGTCCGATTGGCCTAATATGATGCTTGGCAAGGTGTTTCTGGGTTTTCTTTTTACGGTGTTTATACTCATTGTTGGCTATGTATTGGGCTATCGCGAACAAGCCCTTTCTTGGTTATTATGGATCGCCGTCATCCAAATTTTGAACTCGCTCCTCCTTTTTTTAAGAAGCTGTATTGCGGCTCAACACGATTTTCGGGTTGATGCCGTATTGTCGGTGCTCGATAAAATATTGGTTATAGGCCTTTGCGCCTATTGGTTGTACGCGCCCAATCAATCAACATTTGCCTTGGAATACTTTCTTTATGCTCAGGCGGGTGCTTATCTGCTGGCAGTTGTTTTTGCCATTGCATGGATTGTGAAAAAATACGGGCCTTTTTCTACACAACATATAGCCCTTCAATTGATGGGTGGAATTGTAAAAGATAGCATACCCTACGCGGTACTCATTTTGTTTATGGCTGTATACATGCGTGTAGATGCCATGATGTTAGAGCGTATGCATGGTGCTGAACAAGCCGGTTATTATGCCGCTACATACCGCTTGCTCGATATGGCAAACACCATGGGATACCTGATGGCAGGTATTCTTTTGCCTTTGTTTAGCCGTATGCTTCGCGAAAAAAAAGATATAGGCATTATTTTAATTCAAAGTACCAATATGCTTTTTGGTATGGCGTTAGCTGCAATGGTTTTTTCGTGGTTTTATAGCGAGGGCATTATGGAATGGTTATACCCGGCCGATCATGGCAGTTTAAACCGCCTCTTTAAACTTACCTTCTCCATGTTTCCGGCTTTTTGTATGATGTATCTTTTTGCAACGGTTTTAACGGCTCGTGGCGAAATTGGACTGCTATTAAAATTGGCGGCAGGGGGGGCTTTTTCTGCCCTTGTTGTGAATGCTGTTTTAATTCAATGTTACAAAGCCGAAGGGGCCGCTATGGCTTCCTTGCTAGTAGAGTGGGGGATGGCATTCGCTTATTTGTATTATGCCCGCCAACGAGTGGCTTGGACCTGGCCCGCGTTTTGGTGGCTAAAATGCGGCGCACTTATTTTTAGCATGGCCATACTGAATTACGTTTTTTGTCGTTTACACATTACTTGGTTCCTCGCCGCCATCATGAATATACCCTTCTTTTTAGGAATTGTATATGGCATTCGGTTTTGGCAGAAAGAGGCTATTTCGTCGTATCTGCGCGAGTTCCGTGCCAATAGGATGGGGGAT
Source organism: Chitinophagaceae bacterium (assembly GCA_044349815.1). Lineage (GTDB taxonomy): Bacteria > Bacteroidota > Bacteroidia > Chitinophagales > Chitinophagaceae > OLB11. The sequence goes on from JBIKQE010000095.1 coordinate 3,179, forward strand.
TAAGTATATATTTGTGCTTCTATTTTTTAAAATATGGATTCCAACTCAATGCGCTTCGATTTGTTCGATATTGGTAAAATTTTCTTGGCTCGAAAAAAGGCGATACTCTCCTTTACAGCCCTTTGTGCAGTGATGGCAGTGGTTTACTTCGCCATGCAAAAAAATGTGTACGAAGCTTATGGCTCCTTTTTCCCCTCATCGGCCGTAATGAGTGGTCGTATTAATTTGTTCCGAGAAGAAAACCAAGATTGGATCGATTTTTTTGGGGGCGAAAATGAACTCGATCGCGCTGCGGTGGTGGGTAATTCAGCGGCCGTTATTTCGTATATCATCGATACGTTTCATATTGCCGACCACTATAAGATTGATGTGAAAAACGACAGAAACGGAAATCAAAAAGTGTATAAACGCTTTATGAAAAACTTCAGTATTAGCCGATCGGGGTATAAACACATTGAAATTAAATTTAAAGACGAAGACCACGAATTGGCCTATAAAGTGGTGAACGAAACCATGAACCGCATTGAAGATCAAATGCGTAAAATGTATGCCCGAATCAATACACAACTCGCTCGCTCGCTCGAAGTACGCTCCGATTCAGTTCAAAACGAACTGGCTCTCCTTACCGATTCCCTCAGCCAAATGCGGGTGCAATACGGCATCTACGATTTAATAGCCCCAGGGCGTGTAAACCAAGGAACCTTCACGCCTAAATCGAGTGGACTTGCTTACGCCGAAGGCATAGAAAAAATACAGAACCTCGAAGAATTGAAAAACAAAATGGCCATCGATCGGGCAAAATATAAATCGTTGGCCAATCAATTTAAAGCAGCCACGTTCGAAGATTTTAATATGATTCATGTAACCCAATGGGCAACCCCTTATGGGCCCAAAGCCGGTCCGTACAGAACCTTGGGGGTATTAACCATTACAGCACTCAGTTTGTTTTTTGCCTTGTTTTGGGCGGTGTTGTGGGATTTCATCGATCAACGCAAAAAGGCCTAGTGGTCTATGAATACAGCCCCCCTCGGAACATCTTGGTTTACACCTCAACGCATTTGGTTCGGGGGCTTATTGCTATTTGTACTTTGCTTGTTGGGAGCCTTATTCACGGAGCAATGGTTGTTGTTGGGGGCACCCTTTTTTGTTGGATTAGCCGTATTATACACCACGGATGTTCGAATCGGTTTCTTTGCGCTCGCAGCCTGCATTCCGTGGTCGTTTAATTTAGAAGAACAACTGCATATTGGGGTCGATTTTCCCGACGAACCACTGATGTTGTTGCTCACCCTTACGGCGTTGTTTTGGGTATGTACACAAGCTAAACATATTCCTTGGCGCAAACTGTTGCGCAATCCTATTGTCTTACTTATTGTTGTTGCTTGGTTTTGGACCTTAATAACCGTCATCTATTCCGAAAACCCCGCCCTGTCGTTTAAGTTTCTAATTAAAAAGGTATGGTACCTCGTGCCTTTTTTTGTTTGGCCTTTATTTATTTTCCAACAACGCCAAACTATACGGCAAACAGCGTTGGCTTTGTTGTTGCCCTTGCTTGCGGTGGTATTGTTTATTACCTATCGCTTTAGCGCCTACGGATTCCGTTTCGAAGCAGTACACAATCCACTTCAGCCTTTTTTTATGAACCATGTAATGTATGGTTCTATGGTATCGATTATGGTGCCTGTGGCGGTAGGTGCTTTGTTTTTATCGCGTCGTTTTAGTGGGCGCTGGTTTTTGTCGGGCGCCGCTTTAGCTATTTTGTTGATGGCTACTTATTTGGCGTATTCAAGGGCGTCGTGGGCAGCCATTTTATTTGCCTTGGGCGCTGTTGTTTTGGTTCGTTTTCGAGTAATGCATTGGGCCATGTTGTTGTTTTATGCGGTTTTGCTGAGTGGTGTACTGTACCTCTCGCAACAAAATCGGTTCTTGAATTACAAGCCCAAGTTCGAAAAAACCATCATGCACGAATCGCTCGAAGATCACATCATGGCTACCTTGCAAGGCACTGATATCTCTTCGGCGGAACGTTATTTTCGGTGGATAGCTGCCGTTCGTATGAGTGCCGATCGGCCCATTACCGGTGTGGGGCCCAATAACTTTTACGATTATTACAAAGCTTACGTAGTCAACTCCTTTAAAACGTGGGTCAGTAGAAACCCCGAAAAATCTACCACCCACAATTATTTCTTATACATGTTGGTGGAACAAGGTTACCCGGCGCTTATTCTCTATGCCGCCCTAATGGTTTGTCTCTTTTATTATGCCCAACAAGTGTATCGACGCAACAACCGTGAAGGCCGCATCATGGTTCTCACCGCCGTAGGGGTTATTGCTGCCACATTCATCAACAATTTTTTTAGCGAACTCCTCGAAGCCGATAAAGTAGGAAGCCTTTTTTATATGGCCATCGCAACCCTCATTGCCCTTGATGTAACATCCTCTAAAACAAATTCCGCTTCATTCACCCCTCCAACCCTCTGAGAAAACCCCTCACGCCCTCTGTAATAAAAAAACCCTTCCACTACCTCCTCCCAAACAGAATCCTCTTTTTGGTTCTACGAGTTTAACTACCTTTGCCCCATGAATTATCAAATGCCTCAGATGCCCCAACGTACCGCTAAGCCCCGCAAAGGAGGCTTAACCATGGTGATGGATAAAGGGCTCAGTATCGAAGAAGTAAAGAATTTCATATCCGTTGCCGGTCCTTACGTCGACATTGTAAAGCTGGGTTTCGGTACCTCTATGGTTACCCCCAATCTGAAAGAAAAACTGGCGGTTTTTGCCAACAACGATATCCCGGTTTATTTAGGTGGCACCTTGTTCGAAGCCTTTTTAATTCGGAACTGTGTAGACGAATACCTGGCCATGATTAAAGATTTTGGCTTGACCCACGTGGAAGTCTCCGACGGTTCCGTAAGCATTCCGCACAGCGAAAAATGCGGCTATATTGAAAAACTCGCCAAACATGTTACTGTATTCAGCGAAGTAGGCAGTAAAGACGCCGCCCATATTATTCCGCCGTATAAATGGATTGAATTAATGAAGGCCGAACTCGAAGCCGGCAGCTCGTATGTAATTGCCGAAGCCCGCGAAGCCGGTAACGTAGGTATCTACCGCAGCAGCGGGGAAGTCCGCGAAGGCTTGGTGCAAGAAATCCTTACCCAAATACCTATGGAACAAATTATTTGGGAAGCCCCGCAAAAAGCCCAACAAGTCTATTTTATGGAGTTATGCGGTTGCAATGTAAACCTCGGCAACATTGCGCCCAACGAAGTAATTGCCCTCGAAGCCACGCGTGTTGGCTTGCGCGGCGATACCTTCATGTTTTACCTCGATAAGTAAGTGGCCATGCACACGTATGGCTTAATTGGCAAGCACCTGTCTCATTCTTTTTCGGCCGACTATTTTAACCGAAAATTCAAGCACGAACACATCGATGCCCAGTACAAATTATTTGAACTCGAATCCATCGACGATTTGCCGGAATTGATTGCCCGCGAAAATCCACGCGGACTGAACGTAACCATTCCTTACAAACAGCAAATAATGCCCTTGCTGCATGCCTTAAGCGAAGAAGCAAAGGCCGTGGGGGCGGTGAATTGTGTGAGTTTGAACAATGGCCATTGGATTGGTCACAATACCGACATCGTGGGGTTCGAAGCCTTGTTCCTGCCACAAATAAACGAGCTAGCGCCTGTATTGATTTTCGGAACAGGCGGCGCTTCGCAGGCCGTGCAATATGTATTGAAACAACGCGGGTTCCCGTTCACCGTGGTGAGCAGAAACGAAATACAATACGGACTCACCTATGCCGATTTAACCGAAACCGTTTTGCAGGCACATCCCATCCTCATCAACACAACGCCGGTAGGCATGTTCCCCGAGGTAGATCACGCCTTGCCCATTCCGTATCAATGGATAAGCGCCCAACACACCGTCTTCGATTTGATATACAATCCCGCTAAAACCCGCTTCCTCGAGTATTGCGAAGCCCACGGCGCCCGCATTTTCAACGGACAAACCATGCTCGAAACCCAAGCCGACGCCGCTTGGAACATTTTCGGACTGTCATAAATCCTGTTTTCTCACACTGTTTCTGTTCCTGATTTTCCGCTCTCACGCTGTTTCCTCGCCCTGTTTCCTCGCTCTGTTTTTTGTGCGTGCCCTCGGGGTTTCCTGTTCCCTCACACTGTTTCTGCTACTCTACCCCTCGGTCGGGCTATTCGCTCCTACTCCGCTCCGCCCGAGGCGGATGCGGGGTATCCGCTACTATCCCTCACGCTAAACCACCTGCTCCCGCTCCGTTTCCCGCTCCCTTTCCGTTTCCCACTCCCTTTCCGTTTCCCGCTCACGCTCCGTTTCCCGCTCCCGCTCTGTTTTCCGCTCCCAACTATTCCTCGCTGAGTCTCCTGAAAGGGACTCAGCGGATAGGAGCGGGAAACGGAGTGTGAGCGGGTGGTGAGCGTGAGGGATGTGCAGGGTTTAGCCCCCGCCCTCAGGCGGGGCCGGAGCGAAGCGGAGCCCGGAGCAGCCCGACCTGAGGGAGTTGAGGAAACAGAAACAGTGTGAGGGAGTAGAGAACCCCGAAGGCACGCCCAAAAGACAGGGCGAGGAAACAGCGTGGGAGCGGGGCCTTCAGTATCAGCAAACATTGGGGTGCGCAATCTCTGTTAACCCATTCATATAAAGGAATTTATATATATTATTTTTTAGTATGTGTATTTTTGGAATAATTTTTGATAATGTGGAAAAC
>JBIKQE010000096.1:0-7824 GCA_044349815.1 Chitinophagaceae bacterium
AATCATATAATCGGAAAATAAATCGCCGGTGTTTAAAACCTCTTTCAATTGTTTAAACCGTTCGGCTAAAAACGACAATTCAAGGGGGAAAGAGTATTTGGCACGGTCGCGGTAAAACTTTGGTAGGAAGGGGTTTTCAGCGAATTGCTCTAAAATAAGTTGGCCGCCCAATTCGCGTTGCAGTAGTTGGCACAGGGTTGTTTTCCCGGCCCCGATATTTCCTTCTATGGTAATGAATTTTCCGCCCATGCTCGAAGGGTAAAGATAATACCTTGCGTTGCTTTAAAAAGCAGTAACGTATCTTTCCGCCTAAATTTTATTCACATGCTGGCAGTTGTTACAGGTGCTACAAAAGGAATTGGTCGGGCCGTGGCTGAACGCTTTATTCAAGAAGGCTTCGATTTGGCTATTTGCGCCCGAACACAAACCGATGTTTCTGCCACCGCGGCCGCCTTGCAAGCGCTTAATCCGAATGCCTGCATTTTGGCCGAAGTGGCCGATTTGAGCGAACGTGCCGACGTTGATCGTTTTGCGCAAAAGGTATTGGCAACGTTTGCTACAGTAGACGTGCTGGTAAACAATGCCGGAATTTATCGCCCCGGGGCGGTATGCAACGAGCCCGAAGGAAATATGGATTATTTAATGCGCTTGAATTTCTTTAGTGCGTATCACCTCACCCGCGCCTTGGTGCCACGTATGCAAGCAGCCGCTAAGGGACATATTTTTACGATGTGTTCCGTGGCCGGATTAAAAGCATATCCGGGCGGCGGGGCGTATAGCGTGAGCAAGTTTGCCTTGGAAGGGTTTACGCAAAACTTACGGTTGGAATTGATGACGCAGGGTATTAAAGTAACCGCCATTCAAGCCGGTGCCACCATGAGCGATTCGTGGGCGGGAAGCGGCATTCCGGCTGAACGCATGATGAGGGCCGAAGACGTTGCCTCGGCCATTTGGAGTGCCTACAAGTTATCGCCTCAATCGGTCGTAGAGAGCATTTTGCTTCGTCCGCAATTGGGCGACCTATAAAATTATTGAATGGTTACATACCCTTGTTCCACCGTTTCGGTGCCATTGAACAAGGTAAACGAATATACCCCGCGGCGGTTGAAATTGTTTTTATCTAAAATCAACATGGGTTGTTGGATGCGGGTTACTCGCAACACTTCCTTCTTGTCTTGATCGTAGAAAAAGAGTTTATATTTTTTATCGGCAGCATCGCTAAGTTGGATAATAATATGGCCTGTGTAGGTATTACTAAACACTTGCGTGGAGGGTGTATAGTAAAAAGGTACCGGTTTGGGTGGTGGCGGTGGTGGTGGTGGTTCGTTGTTAACTGGCGTTGGTGTGGTGTTTGTAGTTGCTGGCGATGTATTGGTGTTTGTATTCGCAATAGGTTTACTCGTAGGAAGTGGGTTAGTGGCTCGATTGATAGAATCGAGTTTAGCGGCATTGGCCATAGCAACCGCCAACAAAGCCGAATCGACCGTGGCGGCACACACATTACTATACCATTCTACATCGCCTCCAAAGGATATTTGCAACCGATAAAAATTGCGCCCCGGCATGGGTTTGGTATCGGTATAAAAAAGATGCCCCTTTTTAGGTTTAGGCAATTTGCCAATCGTAGTAAAATTTCGGATACTGTCTTTGGAACGCTGAATAGCAATAAACTCCAACCCATCATATGTTGAATTCCACTTTAATACATTTTGCGTGTTGACTGTAACAATATGCACACCGGGCAAATCGGGGAATTGGGCATGAACGGTTTCTACCGTCAATAAGGCAATAATTATAAACAGGAATTTTTTCACAGTATAGCGAAGGTATAAAATTTAATAGGAATCTCGGCTCGGCCTCAGAAAAATAGCGTCAAGAAAATGACGATTTTTATCGCCAGAAATAAAAACACAATTAAACCGATGCATGAACCACAAGCGCTTGGTTCTATCTACCGAAGCCGAATACAGTGATGAAGTTGCATAGCTTTTTTATTTCCGATAAAAAAGACATTTTTAGCTATTTTTCGAAAGCCTTGAATTTTTGCTCCACTTTTTTTTCAAGAAAAAAGTGGAAACAATTTCATCTTGAAGCACATCATTTTTTATGAATAAACATATTATCACCTTAATTGAACCCGATTCCCCTGCAACCCACCCGTATGCACCATCAACACCCGCTCCCCGGCATTAAATACCTCTTTATCCATACTCTCCATCACCGCCCACACCATTTTCGCCGTATACACACGATCCAATTCAATACCCCACGCCCCTTCCCATGTCGCCACTTTTTCTTGCAACGCCACAGAATATTTTCCAAACCCGCCATCTTCATAACCGCCTAACCACCCCCAACGGCTATGCGGAATTTTTTCGCGCAAGGAATCCAAAATAGGGTTGTGGTGTTTAAACACCGGAACACCCCACGCCATGCAGGTTTCTGGCAGACTCCGAGCCAATCCGGCAAACGTAGTCCCCGTGCCCACCGCACAAACCAGATGTTGGTAAACCGACGTATCAATGCCATCTAAAATATGTTCACACCCTTGTAAGCCGAGTTCATTATCCCCTCCTTCAGGAATCAGGTAAGCATTCGGGTATTGTGCTTGCCAACGTTGTAAGTAATCTTCCTCACGTTTATTATTATAGTCGCTTCGCGAAACAAAATGCAACTGCATCCCCCATTGCCTACAATCGTGCAGGGTAGGGTTGTTCACCGGTTCGCCTCGTACCAAACCAACCGAGGGTAAACCGTATTTGTTCGCTGCCCACGCCAAGGCATGCAAGTGATTCGAATAGGCGCCACCAAACGAAACAAGCACTGAGGCGCCCTGTTCAAGCGCCGCCGCTATATTGTATTTTAATTTGAAATATTTATTGCCGCTCACAAACGGGTGAATGGCATCTAAGCGCAACATATCCACCCCCACGGGTTCGGTCAACAAGGTATCAATACGCAAGGGCGTTATATCAATAGCCATATTCTTTTAAATAAAGTTCGTTGTTGCGCCAATCTTTCCGAACCTTCACGTGCAATTCCAAAAACACTTTCCGATCCACAAAGGCTTCAATGTCTTCGCGCGCTTGCTGTCCAATGCGTTTAATTTGTTGTCCGTTTTTACCAATAATAATCGCCTTCTGACTTTCTCTACTCACAATAATATCGGCGCTAATTTTTATAAGGGTATTTTTTTCTTCATACTGCCGAACCAGTACCGCGGCGTGGTAAGGCAGCTCTTCATCCAGTTCAAAAAATAATTTTTCGCGCACCAACTCGGCCACAAAAAAACGCATGGGGCGGTCGGTGAGGGTATCGTCGTCGTAGTAAGCCGGCATGCAGGGTAAAAAAGTTAGAATCGTAGTCAGAAGCTTGTCTAACCCTTGTTTGTGCAAGGCCGAAATACTCACAGTGGCTTGTACCCATTTGCTTTTTTGCGCTGTTTGAAGGAGTTCCTCCAGTTTTTCGGCCGAGAGAACATCTGTTTTATTGACCGTTAAAAGAACCGGTTGTTTACAACGTAAATTTTTAATCAATAGTTCAATGTCGCTAAATTGGTCGCGCGCATCCATCACAAACACCACCACATCGGTCCCTTCTTTTACCTGCATCACGGTATGCATCATTTTTTCGTGCAAGGCATACTTGGCTTCAAGCAAGCCGGGGGTATCGTTAAAAATAATCTGGTAATTTTCTTCCGAAAGAATACCCAAAATACGGTTACGGGTAGTTTGCGCCTTGGGCGAAACAATGGCTAATTTTTCACCCAATAAGGCATTCAACAAGGTTGATTTTCCGGCATTGGGTTTCCCGAAGATCCCAACAAAACCGCTTTTAAATTCTGGCATTGGAACAAAGATAACAAGGCAATTTGGGTCGAATGCTTTTTTTCATGCAAGCGTAGGCCCTACACCAAACTATAGTTTGAAAAATTGAAAAGTACTCTTCATTTTTTTCAACAATGAAGTTTTCTTTTTCGATACGCATCAGCATCGCTTTATTATACATCCTTCTTACTGTTCGATTCTCCCGTAACGTCAAATAGCAATTAGTTTAAGTTTTATGAAAAATTGGGGCTTACAGGTTCCGCTACCATCAAAGCTTTTTATCAACGTTCGGGAAAAGATTTGTCATCAAGGAATCAACATGTTGCTAATAACACCTTTCTGAAAATGTTTGGCTAACGAACAGTAGAAAATAAATAATGTTAATATTATGTTATATAAAGTATTTTTATTTTGAATAATACGTGAGGGTGGGGGTAAATTTGAATTAGTAAAGCGCAATACTGAGTTTTAAGCACTTTTAACTCATATTTAAAATGCAACAAAAGCTAAATTGGTCAAATGTGTATGGTTAATTAAATACAGGCCATCTCGTTGTAAAACGATACAAACTGTAAATCTTAGTCCTAGCAATTAATGTAATTATTTTTAAATCTTAAGTTTTGTCTTTTAACTTAAAAAGGCTTTTTTTTATGAAACGTTTAGTATTTCTAAGTGCAATTTTATTTTTGGGAGTCTTGAATTCATTTGCGGTAACAACCGTAATGACTATCAAAGGGCATCCTATTAAAAAGAGCGAAACACCTACACATGTTAGAATCTTATGTCAAGTGCCACTTGATCAAACTTGTGCAATCTTGTACAACGATACAGTTTGTATACCTGATTGGGACAAGTGTTATGTTGTTACAAATGTTACAACTAAAAACAATTCTGATGGTTCTACTGATGTATATTTAGAGTTACCTTTTAATCCGGAGCAATAATTTATCAAAACAATAAGCTACTTTAATTAGTAGCTTATTGTTTAATTATACACTAATGAGACTTTTTCTTAAACAGCTAACCCTTTTATTGCTTTGCTTAGCGGGCGCAACATCGGTACATGGATATACCATTTATTTAAAACTATTTACAAAGGATTGTAGCAATTGTTATGCAGGGTTGTATTTGCTCAATTCAAAATTATCCGAATTGCCCTATCAGATTGTCTTAAAAAAATCGGACAAAATCAATGAAGACAAAATAAAAGAGGTATTCGATTTAGATAAATTCAAACAAGCAAAGCTCATCTATAACGACGAGCTTTATAATGCGTTGGAAAAAGACTTGTCAACTGAATTGATTGTGAAAAATCAAAAGAATCAAACGGTTTATCGTGAAAATATCAAACAATTAAACCTTGGTTTTTTTAAATCCATTTTATCTATGAAGGATGCCGGAAACGGTAATTTAGAATATAATCTTAACAACATAGCCTTGAAAACGTCCTTTGCTTCAATTCATGTTAAAAAAGATAAACTTTATTTTGATAATGATTTTGATCAATGGTTTTTCTGGGATTCCAATAAACATACATTAGATACGTTGATCATAGACAGTATTATCTTAGAACGTACCTATGCTATTGAAGAAAAAGTTACCAATCGTTCAATAATCCCCACAATTCGGTACGTCAAAACAACCAATTTTAAGAATTATTTAAAGCCTAGTAATACGAATGTGTTCTTGCAGAACGACTCCATTCTCTATGCTAGTTTTTACTTGAAGATAGTGGACGTTTATCCAAATGATTCCATGAGTTTATACCCGGTGCCTTATTTGTTAAAGATGAATATTAAACGAAAACAAGTACTGTCTATTTACAAAGTGCCTTTGCAAATAGATAGTAATTCTTATATGAGCAGTGATTTTTTTATTCATCAGGATACCTTTTACTTCAATAAAATTTATAAAAAAGATTTTTACTTAGATACCACGACTCAGAAACATGTTTATGCACAATTTGTTGAGAATAAGAATGAAAGCATCCTGCATTTTGTACAAAACGAAAGAATGTTAATTCCTGAGCGGTATGTGAAAAATAAACTTTATTTGACCTTCGACAATCCATTATGTTCTAGAGATCTTGTAACGATGTCGTTCATGCCAGGCATTTATGATGTAAAATCCAAGACCTATATTAAAGCCCCTATTCCTGATAGTTTTTTCAATGATATATCCAAAATAGCTACTACCGAAGATCATTTAATCATGAAGAAGTTATCATTAGCTTTTATGGATGATGCCTATAAATTTCCAAAAGAGCATTATGGTATTATATATCATTATTTAGGTCAATATTATTTGAATTATTTTGATAAAAAGGGCAATTTGTTATTCAATAGAAAATTACCCATCACAACAAGTACTAAACCCCGTTTTATTGATAATGGTCAATATTGTGTATTTGCAGACAATAACCATCGAATCATGTTTCATTATCTTTTTGATTAAGGAATCCACTTACCGAACAGCTTTTCATTGCTCGAAAGTGTCTACAAATTACTTGACATTAAATCTACAATAACAACTCATTTTTGGTCGTATGCTTTTTTTATATACCTTTGCATCGCGAGGTAGAGCAGCGGTAGCTCGTCGGGCTCATAACCCGAAGGTCACTGGTTCGATCCCGGTCCTCGCAACCAAGAAACAAAAAAAGGGGCAAAGTGTTTACTTTGCCCTTTTTCATTAAACCGAAATACCATGAGTTTGTATACCGTTGCCGTTGTTGGCCGTCCCAATGTGGGCAAATCAACCTTATTCAACCGCCTTATTGGCGAACGCAAAGCCATAGTAGACGATCAAAGCGGCGTTACCCGCGATCGACAGTACGGCGAATCGGAATGGAACGGTAAAGCCTTTCACGTCATCGATACCGGTGGTTATGTAGTGAACAGCGACGATGTATTTGAACGTGAAATCCGCAAACAAGTCAATATCGCCCTCGAAGAATCGCACGTTATTTTATTTGTGGTGGATGTAAGCACCGGCATTACCCCGCTCGACGAAGAATTTGCTGCCCATTTACGCAAATCGAAAAAACCCGTCATTGTAGTAGTCAATAAGGTCGATAACAGTCGCCGACAAGTAGACGGTATGGAATTTTACGCCTTAGGCTTCGAAAACCTCCAATTCATTTCCTCGCTTTCAGGTGCCGGTACCGGCGATTTGTTAGATGCCGTGTGTGAACATTTGCAAGACAGTGTGGTGGATACCCTTGAAACCGAATTGCCTAAAATTGCCATCGTGGGACAGCCCAATGCCGGTAAATCATCGTTGTTGAATTCATTGGTAGGCGAAGAACGCAATATTGTGTCCGACATTGCCGGCACCACGCGCGACAGTATTCATACCCGTTACAATTTGTACGGGAAAGATTTTATTTTAATCGATACCGCCGGCTTGCGGAAAAAGAACAAAGAAAAAGAAGACATCGAATTTTACTCGGTCATTCGCGCCGTAAAAGCCCTCGAAGAAGCCGATGTATGTATGTTGCTCATCGATGCCACCAAAGGCGTTACCGCGCAAGATGTGAATATTTTCAGTCTCGCCACCCGCAAAGGAAAAGGCATTGTGGTGTTAGTGAATAAGTGGGATTTAATTCCCAACAAAGAAACCATGACGTCCAAACGCGTGGAAGATGAAATCAAACGCAAAATGGAACCCTTCACCGACTTCCCCATCATCTTTATTTCCGCTACCGAAAAACAACGCATTCACAAAGCCATCGAAATTACCCTCGATGTAGTAGATCGTCGTTCGCAAAAAATTCCAACCTCCAAATTAAACGACCTCATGTTGCCGGAAATCAAACGCTTTCCGCATCCCTTGTATCGTGGTAACAACGTATCCATCAAATACATCACCCAATTGCCCGTGGCCGTTCCCTCGTTTGCGTTTTATTGCAATCACCCCGATCACGTCAACGAATCGTACCAAAACTTTTTAGAAAACAAACTGCGTCAACATTTTAATTTCAGCGGGGCCCCCATGCGCT
>JBIKQE010000097.1:0-7811 GCA_044349815.1 Chitinophagaceae bacterium
TAAATTACTATTTATTTTGGGAAAAAATCATAGGGCTTTAGATTAACGAAACCTCCTACAACAGCAGTTTGAACGCAAGGCAGGCAGTTGAATAATCCTCATCTGTCTGCCTTTTTTAAAATCTTTCTACCAAATCCAAGCGACAGCACTCTCTACCCGTGCCCTGCGTCAAGCCCCAAAACGTTAGCTGTAATGCCAGTACCCCAAAATCAGATGAAAATGATATCAAATCAAAAGGTCCAACAAACTTCTATAAAGAGAGGAATACTGGCCTTTTCCTATCGGTCGGTGTCCTCACCGACAGAGTCTATTTGGTATTAGCCCTTGTTGGTGTTATCGCCAAAAAGAGAATGTAAGCTAGCCAATTACTTCTGCAAAAAACCTTTTTGGTGATTCACCAACAAGACGATGTTTTTATCCGCTGAAACTCCCGCTGAGGAGATAGAAATGAAGTAATTTTTATTTATATTTTAATTTTAATACAACGTATATTTATGCTTTATAATTAATTATTAAACTATTCATGCTTCATAATTTACATTCAGTAACCGAAAAGAAACCCATACAAATTCGGTCGGTGAGGACACCGACCGATAGGAAAAATGCGCCATTCAGAATTATAGGTGCAAATTACCCTGTATACCAACAAGAAAATATGAAGTATATAATTGTAGGTTATAAATCTTAATTAACTTAATACGGAGAATTATTATTGTAATTCTCCGTATTTTTAAAACACTCATTCATGAAACACATATATAGAATTATAATTTTATTTTTGTTACTATCATGTAGACAAGCGAACTCAAATTCTATCATAGAAATTAAAGAATCAAATATTAAATCAGTTTTTAGCAAACCTCTGAATTTAGTATTTTTATGGACTACATGGTGTGGAGTCTCTAAATCAATTTTAAAAGAAACATATACAAAACTTCAAATTGATTCTAATCAATATAACATTATACTTATCTGCGGAAATAATGACCCTTTTGTAGTGGACAAATACTTAAATTCTTTGAACATTAATTTAAAGAGGTATTGCATAGATAATTCTTCTAATATTTTCCCAATTATTGATAGAAAGAATATAAAAGAATTTATTAAACAAAAATTCAACAACACCGAAAATATTAGTTTAGATGGAAATTTCGGGGTGCCAGTAACACTTCTTATTGATAGTTCATTGAATATTCTAAATAGCAATATGCCACAGGACACAACAAATATTAGAAGTGAAATAGCAAAATTTAAATAAAACCTCCTACAACCTTGGTTTTGCGTCAGTGTGGCAATTGTAAAAGGCTCATCATTTGTTCTTATTTCCCCGCTGTGTCTCCCGCAAGGGGACTCAGCGGAATGAAAAGCAAGCAATCAAATTACGAATAACATCCATCGTTCGAGATGCCGGCTTGGGGCCGAACATCTCGAACAGCTTGCTGTACATTATATTTAACTTGTGGTTTTTGAGGTTACAAACTACGGATACACCTTCGGTGGGTGGTTTGTGAAGACACAAACCACGGATATGGGGACGCCTCGGGAACCGGACCCAATTGTCTCAAAAAGCAGTGTGTTTTTTGGCACCAATGCGACGCGTGTGACTGTTGTTCAGTTTGATGAAGAACGATTCAGGCGATGACGGGTAGCCGCGATGGCAGTGGAAAGCGTTGGCAGTGAAGGTGCGCCGAACGAAGTGAGGCGCAACAAGCTGACAACCTTGGAACGCACAGCGCGACGGGTGCTGAACAGAGCGATGCTGATGCGCTTCTACCAAACATTCACTTCGCGTTCCAAGGCAATGCCAAATCGCTGTTGCACATCGGCCATGATGTTGCTCGATAAGTGAAGGATGTCGTTGCCTTGGGCTCCACCGTAATTTACCAATACCAAGGCCTGCCGTTCATGAATACCACAGGCTCCCCGTCGATAACCTTTCCACGATATTCCCGCTTCGGGTCCACCGTGTTCAATCAACCATGCCGCCGGTATTTTCACGCCACTCGGGGTAGGGTATTGTGGCATATTAGGATAGGCTTGTTTTAACTGCTCCGCTTGAGGGACTGGTATCACCGGGTTCTTAAAAAAACTGCCGGCATTGCCTAATTCATCGGGATTGGGCAATTTCGATTGCCGAATCAACATGATGCTTTGTGCAATGGTTTGTAGGTTAATTTCGTTGTTGAATTGTTCGCGAAGCACTTGTTGCACATCGCCGTATTCAATATGAAATTGGGGGTGTTTGCTCAGGCGCAAGGTAACCCGCGTAATAAAGTACCGCCTAAACCCGGCCTGTTTGAAAAAACTATCGCGATACCCCAAGGCACAGTCTTTGGCTGAAAAGGAAACAATGTGTCCTGTGGCCCATTCCACCGCCTCTACTTGCAACAACACCTGCGACAGTTCAGCGCCATAAGCCCCAATGTTTTGTATGGGCGCTGCCCCAATGGTGCCCGGTATCAAGGCCAAGTTTTCAATGCCGCCATAACCGCGGTTTACACACCACATCACACAATCGTGCCAATTTTCGCCCGAGGCAAAGGCAATATCGATGTGCTCTTCCGTTTCGTGGACTATCGCAATGCCTTTCAGGCCATTCCGTATTACCCGTTGGTTTATAGGGGCGGTAATCAATACATTACTGCCCCCGCCTAAAAACAAACATTCTATCTTTTCGGCTTCGCACTGTTGGCGTAAGGCAAGTAACTCGTCGAGATGGTTTATTTCAATCAATTCCTCCGCTACCACGTCTAAGTGAAACGTGGTATAGGGTGCCAATGAAACATGGTGTTGACGGATCATGCCGCAAAAATACCATACGTCAAGGGTTAATCACTAAAATATTCGGGGTGGGCGTACTATCTTTGAATTTCGTGTCGCTCATTCGTCATATTCCGTTTTTACAACAGGTGTTGCTCTATTCCTTGTCGGCATTTGGCGGACCGCAAAGTCATTATGGTATGATGATGAAAACCTTTGTGGAAAAACGCAAAGACGTTACCGAGCAAGAGCTCCTCGATTATATGGCCTTTTGCCAAATGCTTCCCGGACCATCCTCCACCCAAACCATCACCCTGATTGGGTACAAACGGGGGGGCATTCCCTTGGCCATCATCACCTTGCTCATTTGGATATTGCCGGCTACGTTCATTATGATGGGCTTGTCGTTTTTAGTGCAATACGTTAGCACGCAATCTATCGAAACCAACTTGTTTACGTTTGTTCAACCCATGGCGGTAGGCTTTTTGGTGTATGCCGCTTACAAGGTAATGCGCCTCAGTGTAAACCATGTGGCTACCTATTTTATTATGGCTGGTGCCTTATTGGTTACCGTGTTTATTCGTTCTCCTTGGGTATTTCCTTTGTTGATTATTGCCGGTGGCGTGATTTCGAATTTCAGCGACCGCCGCATTCCCGATACCCAACAAGTACGCAAACCCATTCGGTGGGTGAATATTGGTTGGTTTTTATTGTTGTTTGTTATTGCTGGTATTTTCTCCGAAATAGCCCGTGTACAACAATGGCATTACGCCCGTTTCTTTAATATGTTCGAAAATTTTTATCGTTTCGGGTCCATTGTATTTGGTGGCGGACATGTGCTCATTCCCATGATGTACGAGCAGTTCGTGATTCGTCCGGAACATTTACAAATAGGACAGTACCTCACACCCAGCGAGTTTCTTACCGGCGCCGGTATGATCAATGCCATTCCCGGACCCGTGTTTTCGATTTGTTCGTATGTAGGCGGACTCACCATGCGCGATTTTGGTTGGCAGGCACAAATTCTTGGTTCGTTGGTGGCGGTAGGCGGCGTGTTTTTGCCCAGTACCTTGTTGTTGCTTTTCTTTTTCCCCATCTATCAAAACCTTAAACAGTATACCGTCATCTTTCGCGCCTTAGAGGGCATCCACGCCGTGGTGGTGGGCATTATGTGGGCATCGGGTATTATTTTATTTCGTTCCGTGCCCTTCGATTGGACCAACGTAGTGGTAATTGCCATCACGTTTTTATTGTTGGTGTACAACCGAATTCCGCCACCGCTCATTGTGGTGGGGTGGTTGTTGTTGGGCTTGGCTATGCATTAAAGGCGGCTTTGCAATTCCAAGCATATTTACCTATATTTGATTTCATTAAAAAAATCACGATTTATGTTTCCATCCGACTTAGAGATTGCACAAGCGGCCGCTATTCGGCCCATTCGCGAAATAGCCGCTAAAGTAGGCATCACCGAAGACGATTTATATTACTACGGAAAATACAAAGCCAAATTACCGTTGAGCTTAATCAACGAAGACAAGATAAAAAAAGCCAAACTCGTGTTGGTGTCGGCCATTAATCCAACCCCGGCCGGCGAAGGAAAAACCACGGTGTCCATCGGGCTCAACGAAGGTTTGAATAAAATTGGAAAGAAATCCATCGTGGTTTTGCGCGAACCTTCTCTCGGTCCGGTATTTGGTATTAAAGGCGGCGCGGCCGGTGGTGGCTACTCGCAGGTTATTCCAATGGAAGACATCAATCTCCATTTCACGGGCGATTTCTCTGCCATCGAAAAAGCCAATAATTTACTAGCCGCCTTAATCGATAATAATCTTCAAAACAAACAACACAATCTTGGCATCGATCCGCGTACCATTAAATGGAAGCGTGTGATGGACATGAACGACCGCAGTTTGCGCCATATCATTATCGGCATCGGCGGAACCGCCAACGGCATTCCCCGCGAAGACGGGTTCAACATCACGCCGGCGTCGGAGGTGATGGCCATTTTGTGTATGAGTAAAAATATTGAGGATTTGAAGCAACGTCTCGGCAATATTTTTGTGGGCTATACCTACGATAAAAAGCCCATCTACGCCCGCGATTTAAAAGCCGAAGGCGCCATGGCCTTGTTGTTGAAAGATGCCATTCAACCCAATTTGGTGCAAACCTTAGAAGGCAATCCCGCCATTTTACACGGTGGGCCATTTGCCAATATTGCTCAGGGAACCAATACCATTTTGGCTACAAAAATGGGTTTATCGCTCGGCGATTATGTAGTAACCGAAGCCGGCTTTGGCGCCGATTTAGGCGCCGAAAAATTCATGGACATAAAATGTGGTTACGGCAATTTAGCGCCCGATGCCATTGTGTTGGTGGCTACCATTCGGGCCATGCGTCATCATGGTGGGGCAAAAAAAGAAGAATACAATACGCCCAGTTTGGAGCGCGTAAGCAAAGGCTTCGAAAATTTGGAAAAGCATATTGAGAACTGTAAAAAGTTTGGATTAACGCCCGTGGTGGCCATCAATTATTTTCCGGCCGATACCGACGAAGAAATCAATTACGTGAAAGAACAATGTGCGAAACACGGCGTGAAGGCGGTGGTATCGTATGGTTTTGCCAAGGGTGGCGAAGGCACGCGCGACTTAGCCCAAACCGTTTGCGACGTGATTGAAAGCGGTGTGAATCACTTCAAGCCTTTGTACGATTGGAACCTGTCGGTAGAAGAAAAAATCAATACCATTGCCAAAGAAATTTATGGTGCCGATGGGGTAGAGTACACCTCGGCGGCGCGTTCGCAACTCAAAATGATTACCGCGTTGGGGTACGATAAATTACCCATTTGCATGGCCAAAACACAAAAGTCGCTTTCCGATAAAGAAACCGTTGTTGGGCGCCCACGCGGCTTCAACGTAACCGTTCGCGAATTTGAATTTGCTGCCGGTGCCGGGTTCATCATTCCCATTTTAGGCGACATGATGCGCATGCCCGGGTTGCCCGCCGTACCGGCCTCCGAACACATGGACATCGACGCCGACGGAAAAATCAGCGGCTTGTCGTAGGCTTCGCGGATCGGGAAACGGAGCGAGAGTGGGGGAAATATAAGTAGCGCATCGGCATCACTTTCTTCATCACCCGTCTTGCTTTCCGCGGCTACAAGGTAGCCTGCTTCAATCAAGGCTATCCTTCATCGCCTGAATCTTTCTTCAGCTTTCGAGCACAGCCCTTGTTGGTGTTTTCACCAACAAGTAATCATTGTCCCGCCCTTGTTGGTGTTTTCACCAACAAGACAATCGTATTGGTAGCCCTTGTTGGTGTTTTCACCAACAAGCAATTAAGCACAGCCCTTGTTGGTGTTTTCACCAACAAGAGAATCGTATTGAAGCCCTTGTTGGTGTTTTCACCAACAAGCAATTGAGCACAGCCCTTGTTGGTGTTTTCACCAACAAGCAATTGAGCACAGCCCTTGTTGGTGTTTTCACCAACAAGTAATCATTGTCCTGCCCTTGTTGGTGTTTTCACCAACAAGCAATCATTCTGTTCTGCCCCGTGGTTTATATCTTCTCAAACCACTATTACCGTTTTTCCACGTAATGTCACTCGCCGCATTCGCTTATTCAATCTATATTTTATAACGAGGAAGATTCAGGCATATATCTGATTACTCGTCCTGTATAGCCTATCTCTATAAATTTATGAATTTAGTCGCTATCTTTATAAAATGAAAAAATGGCTTTACATACTTACTTTCTTATTTTTCTGTTTCAATGTAGTTTCTAAAGCGCAATGTGCTTATACGCATACTGAAGCAGGGAATACCACAACACTAAATTATTCGTGGGTTCTTATTGGCATTTACTCCCTCGATTCTGTTCGAATTGATTTCGGCGATGGCAATAACTTGCTCCAAGTATTGCCTGTGCCAACTACGGCACAGCATACATACACCAATCCCGGCACTTACAATGTTTGCTTAACCCGTTACCTTTCAATAGTGGGTAATCCAACCCCCATTGTTTGTACCTTTTGCGATAGTGTAACTATAACTCCCTTACCAACACCGTGTTGGAGTTTTCCGGATTTTACAATGAACAACAGCAGCACAGGTCCTCTATTTATCTTCACAAGTACCGGCATATGTTATAGTTGCGTTTCGCAAACGTATTTATGGGATTTTGGCGATGGGGGGACGTCAAATCTACCGAACCCAACGCATACCTATACGCAACCGGGGCAGTATAATGTGTGTTTAATTGTAACGGGAACTTCCGTGTCGAATAATACGTGCACCGATACCATTTGTCATACTGTTGTTATACAACCACCCTGTTATTGGCATCCTTCGTTTGCATATTTCATCAATGGACAAACCGTTGATTTTTCAAGTTGGATTTCATCCGGCGTAGGCTATTGCAGCTTTGATAGTTGTACTTGGAACTTTGGCGATGGAAGCAATATTGTAACAACTGGTTCACCAAATAGTACACCCTCCCATTTCTATCCTTTTCCCGGTACGTATACCGTTTGTTTAACGGCACATGGGGATGATTTATTTTATGGGAATACTTTTTCCAATGATACCTGTATAGCCATTACAATATTAGGGGCTAACTTAGGGTTGAATCAACCAACAAAACAAGCATTATCGGTTTACCCAAACCCTGCCCACGATTGGCTTTATATTCAATTGCCCACGAACGAAAATACACAAGTGCTTCGTGTATTCGATATGTATGGTCGAGTTATTCAAGAGGTGTCGCTCAACCAACATCACGCAGAAACCTATTCCTTGAAATTATCTTCTGTATCAGCCGGTATTTACACCCTTAAACTCGAAACGGATAGGGGTATATATTACGCCAAAGTTCATATTGAATAGTAATCTAAGCCTTGTTGGTGAAAACACCAACAAGGGCTGTGGGCAGGAACTTGTTTGGTGGTATTTTTCTTGTTGGTGAAAACACCAACAAGGGCTGTGGGCAGGAACTTGTTTGGTGGTATTTTTCTTGTTGGTGAAAACACCAACAAGGGCTGTGGGCAGGAACTTGTTT
>JBIKQE010000098.1:0-7750 GCA_044349815.1 Chitinophagaceae bacterium
GCAGTTTGCATCCGTTTGCACCGAAGCATCAATGGAAAGGGTATCAACAACTTTTGGCTGAATTAGAAAGCGACTTAAGTAATATCACCGGTTTTGATGCGTGTAGCTTGCAACCCAATTCGGGGGCACAAGGCGAGTACACCGGTTTGTTGGTGATTAAAGCATATCATGAAAGTCGCGGCGACCATCACCGCAATGTGATGATTATTCCGATTTCGGCGCACGGTACTAATCCGGCCTCGGCGGCGATGTGTGGCTTCAAAATTGTGATTGTGGCCTGCGACGAAAAAGGCAATATCGATATGGCCGATATGCAAAAGAAAGTGGAAGAACATTCGGCTAACCTCGCCGGCTTGATGGTAACCTATCCATCTACCCACGGGGTGTTTGAAGAAACCATTAAAGATATTTGTGCCTTGATTCATCAACATGGTGGACAAGTTTACATGGACGGCGCGAATATGAATGCGCAAGTAGGCTTAACGAGTCCGGGCCATATTGGTGCCGACGTGTGCCACTTGAACTTGCATAAGACCTTTGCCATTCCGCACGGTGGTGGTGGCCCCGGCATGGGACCTATTTGTGTAAAATCGCAATTGGCACCGTTTTTACCGTCGCACACCATACACACAACGGGTGGCGATTCGCCAATTACCGCGGTGAGTGCCGCGCCGTATGGCAGTGCCAGCATTTTGTTGATTTCGTATGCGTATATTAAAATGCTCGGACACGTTGGAATGCGTCGCGCTACGGAGTACGCGATATTGAATGCCAACTACATGAAGGCGCGTTTAGAGAAAGCGTATAAGATTTTGTATACGGGTATTCATGGCACGTGTGCGCACGAGTTTATTGTGGATTTACGTCCGTTTAAAGCGGCCGGTGTGGAAGCTGAAGATGTGGCCAAGCGACTGATGGATTTTGGTTTCCATGCGCCTACGATGTCGTTCCCTGTTGCCGGCACCTTGATGATTGAGCCAACAGAGAGTGAAGATCAAGCGGAGCTTGATCGTTTCTGCGATGCGATGTTGCAGATTCGCACTGAAATAGAAGCGGTGATATTAGGCGATGTAGACACCAAAGACAATGTATTGAAACATGCACCGCATACGCAATCGGTGGTATTGTCGGACACATGGAATCGCCCTTACACTCGTGAACAAGCGGCCTTCCCATTACCGTGGGTGAAAGCGAACAAGTTTTGGCCAACGGTATCGCGTGTGAACAATACGCATGGTGATCGTCATTTGGTGTGTACGTGTGAGCCAACGGAGAGTTACGCATAATTTAATTTTCTTATTTTTAAAAAGCACCAACATCATGTTGGTGCTTTTTTTATTGCGGAATGTAAAAGGTTATGAAGTCAAATAAAAATGATACGCTGTTGTTATACGAAGCCTATTGGCTTCGTATAACAACAGCGGTTTTTTGTTGCGGAACGCAACAACATAACACTGCGAAGCCAATAGGCTTCGCAGAACAACGATAAATTTGTATTTGCAGTGACTCCGTTCTACGAAGCCTATTGGCTTCGTAGGGTTATGCTTTTGCTTTCAGCAAAAGGCTATAGTAAGAAATCAATGGGAATGATACTTTCTAAACCAGCATAATTAGAGGCACTGCTATAAATATTTACTCCGTTCTACGAAGCCTATTGGCTTCGTAGGGTTATGCTTTTGCTTTCAGCAAAAGGCTATAGTAAGAAATCAATGGGAATGATACTTTCTAAACCAGCATAATTAGAGGCACTGCTGTAAATATGGTCAGTTTCCTTTTTAACAAGACCTGCTCTGACAGGATTTTCATGAATGTATTTCAGCTTTTGATAAAAGAAGTCTTGCGTGAAAATCTCTTCGGGGTGATTATCATTTGTCCATATTTTGAAGACCTTGTTTGCATTGGTACCACGAGCATAATACTTAAACATATGCAATAACCATCCGCGCCTACTTTCTAAAACTTCTTGCATAACTTTTATAAACGTATTACTAGTATGGGTTTTAAAATCACGAATTATATCACTCAAATTATTATTCTTGGCTGTCCAAATAACATGTATGTGATTTGACATAATTACAAAAGCATGTATTTGTAATCCTTTATTTTTTCTACATAACATAAAACTATCTAAAATAATATCTCTATATACTTTTCTAGTAAACAAGTCAATCCAACCTTCAACGGTAAAGGTTAAGAAATAAGTTGCACCTTGATTGCAGATTTTATATCCGCCGGCGAATATGTAGGTCATAGTTATAAGTTTGATACAAAATTAATATGATTTTTTGCGGAACGCAAAAACAGAACACTGCGAAGCCAATAGGATTCGCAGAACTACGAACTACCCTTTCGATTGTTGCAGAAACTAAAAACACCAGACTTGCGCCTGGTGCTTCTAGCTATTATGAAAATACTACAAAGGGTAGTTGATGTTGGGCCCGGTAATTAATCGGGGTTGTTGCCGTGCAAAAAGGAATTCAAGGTGTTGATGCTTGACGTGTTGCCTTGCTGGGCTACCTGAACATTCGAGTATACATCTTCGCTGGAGCTTGGCGTTTCCTCTAAGGGTTTATTGCGGCGCAAATAGGCGGGTGTATCGTCGTCGGCATTCTGCATATCGCCACGGGTAACATCGAAGCTGAGAGAACGTAAGCGCGCAGCACGGTCGTCGAAGGCACGTTTTTGCAATTCGAAATTAACTTGCGTGGCAATTTCATCGTCGGTCATATAACGGTTGCCTTTGCGGCGATTGATGGTAACTCCGTCGATGGTAACGAATTCGTCTTTGAGTTCCACTTCGTGTACTTGCATGCCCCAATCGTTGCTCTTCGTTTCGGCGATGGGTGTTTCGATGGTTTCGTGCTGTTCGGCCACGGTATTTTCTTCAACCCGATTGTCAACTGTTTCGTTAGCCAACTCGAAGAAGATAGGCTCTTGCATCGAGGTTGTTTCGGCAGGCGCCTCGTTGGGCAAATCGAAGGTCAACAAGGATTCTAAGTTGGGAGCCACTTGTTCATCGCTACTTGTTTCGTTATTAACCCATTGAATGAGTTCCTGTTCGCTGAGGGTGCTTGATGCGGTATCGTTCACAGGAGGTTCTTCGTTGGGCGTTATAGACAAGGTATACGACTCGCGCACAATACTGGGTTCCTCGGTTACTTGAACCGTATGAAAGGCGGTAGATGGTTGTGGATTGAAAACAGGTGCTTCAGGTTGTGGCGCAGGAGCGGGTTGCGTGCGCGCAAAGGCCATACCCAAGCCCATGTCTAAAGCCATTTTGTTGGGAATGCTAGGCGGTTCAACCTCTACCATGGTGGGTGTTAAATCCACCGGCGTATGGGCTTCAATCCCTTGTGCCCATTCGGCCGACGGGGCTTCGCTTGGGTTGTTGGTAGCCACCGGATTGCTATCGGTACCGCTTGGGTTTAACTGATAAATTTCTTTATCGTGTTCATGCTTGGGTTTACGTTCTTCTTTCGAATACGCTTCATCGAGTGGGTTATGAAAGAACCCGGTAGCAATGATGGTTACATTGATTTGTTCGCCGAGATTATCGTCGAAGCCTGTACCAAAAATCACATCGCATTCTTCGCCGGCTTGTTCTTGAATATACGCCTGAATCATCTCTACTTCGTCGAGAGTATGTTCGTGTACCCCGTGTGCCGAGTTGATATTGAGTAATACCCATTTAGCACCACGAATATTATAGTCGTTCAACAAAGGCGATTTAATGGCGTTCTCTACCGCTTCGTAAGCGCGGTTCGGACCGGCAGCCGTAGCACTGCCTAAAATGGCTCGACCACCATCGCGCATCACGGTGGTAACGTCGGCAAAGTCTACCACAATATGCCCTTGCGAATTAATTACATCGGTAATGCATTTAGCGGCGGTGGCTAAAATATCGTCGGCCCTACCGAAGGCTTGTGAGGCGGGAATATTGCCGAATTGGTGACGAAGCTTATCGTTCGAAATCACCAAGATGGTATCCACATGGTCTTTCAATAAGGCGATGCCTTCTTCGGCTTGTTTCAAACGTCTACGGCCTTCGTAGGAGAATGGTGTTGTAACAATACCTACGGTTAAGATGCCCATATCTTTAGCCACCTTAGCCACGATGGGAGCGGCGCCTGTTCCGGTACCACCGCCCATACCGGCGGTTACAAAAACCATTTTGGTATTGTCGCGCAGAAGGCGTTCAATTTCGTTCAAACTTTCTTCGCAGGCTTGCCGACCAATTTCGGGGTTGGCACCGGCACCAAGGCCCATTGTAAGCGCGGGACCTAACTGAATTTTGGTAGGTACACTGCTGTTTTTGAGGGCTTTTTGATCGGTATTACATACAATAAAATCGACGCCTTGAATACCAAGACCATACATGTAATTGACGGCATTGCCGCCACCGCCACCTACACCAATTATCTTGATGATGGAAGCATTGTTTTGGGGAAGATCAAACTGAATCATGTTGTGAATTGAATTTTATGGGGGGTGAAGGGTTTAGTTGAGTGGTTTGTCGTCAAATTTTTCGAATGCTTCCATTAATCGCTTTTTTACGTTCGATAAATCGACCATTCCGAAAATTTTCGAAATGGCATTGCGACGATTGGCTAGTTCGTTTTCTGTGGTATTGGGTTGTTGTGGTACAGCCTCAGGTTGCGAAAACAAGTCGGTATTTTCAGCACTTATTTCTTCGGTGAATGGCGCAACGGCTGCTTCAGGGAAGTAGTCGGCATAGTCGCCACTTTCTACCGGTGTTGTTTCTTCTTTCGGTTCTTCCACATCATGTTTCCGTTCAACCATGGTTACATTCACATCGTTGTTGAACGAAATGAAGCCTTTGCGATTGTGTTCGAAATCGTCGTAACCACGCAGAATTAAACCGATGGCGGTGGCGTACATGGGTTTCAACAATTCTTTGTTGTGGTCGCCCGTTAAATGTTCATTCGGGTATCCGATACGGGCATGCAAGCCTGTTCTGAATTCGGTGAATTGTGCCAAGTATTGCAACTGACTTCCTCCACCGGTTAAGATGATACCTCCGTGGAGTTTGTCGAGCAACTGTTGTTCTTTCAAATGAAATTGCACGTAATCGAGAATATCCACCATACGGGCTTCAATAATTTTAGCTAAGTTTTTAGCTGAAATTTCTTTAGGTGCTTGTCCTTTCAATCCGGGAATGGTAATGTAAGCATTGGCTTTGGCATGCCCTTCGAGGGCTACCCCAAATTGCACTTTCATTTGTTCGGCCTGCGAACGTAAAACACCTAAGCCAATTCGGATATCGTTGGTGATGTTCACACCGGCAATAGGAATTACAGCGGTATGTTTCAGCATGCCATCGTGAAACACGGCGAGGTCGGTGGTGCCTCCACCAATATCTACAATGGCTACACCGGCCTCCAGATCTTCAGGGCACATTACGGCAGCGGCTGAAGCGAGCGGTTGCAACACTAAATCTTTTGTTTTTAAACCCGATTGCGTTACACTGCGATAGATGTTTTTAATTGCACCCCGATCGCCAGAAATAATGTGGAAGTTGGCGGCCACTTTTACACCCGACATTCCCACTACTTCCTGCTGGGTTAAACCATTGGCATTACCCACGGTAAAATCTTGCGGAATAATATCAATAATTTCATCGCCGGCAGGCACATAAGTTTTGAACTGATCGCGTATAAGGGCTTCAATGTCTTCTTTACGAATTACTTCTTCGGCATTGGATACCACGCGTTCGCCACGGTTCTGACTGCTTTTGATATGGCGCCCGGCAATGCCCACATATACTTCCTTGATTTGCAAGTGTTGATTACTTGCCAAACACTGATTGAGGGCAATTTGAATGGAGCGGATACATTCTTCCACATTCATTACTTCGCCGTGATTGACCCCGCTGCTATCTGCGCGGCCAAATGCTAAAATTTCTAATTTGCCGAATTGGTTCTTTCGGCCCGCAATGGCGGCAATTTTGGTAGTCCCAATGTCTAAACCAACAATGATAGGATTTTCGTTATTCATGATAAAAGGTTTTTTATTTTAGTTTATTAATTTTAGGTGAGGAGCTGTCGGATGCCGTTTTAGCTATTTTTTTATCGTACGGGTCTACCGACAAGATTTTACCTTCGGTGTTCCGGCCAATTACTTGTCCTTCAAAACGCACATCTATTTCGTTGTACACATTCCATGGCACAGTATTATAACCCTGCCGATAAAAGGCGGTTAAGCGATCGAGTTTGTTGGTGATGTTGGTAGCATCGCCCAAGCGTATAATTTGCTTGCCCATGGCAGGCACCATTTGAATTTCGCCACTGGGTTTTACATCGAGCTGACTGCATGCGGAGGTCCAGAAGCTATCGCGCATGATGGTTCTGCTAATTTCAACCAAGTTTTGACGCACTTGTTTTTCGCGGTTGTTCTGCAACAACAACGGCATGGTGGCTACCGGTACGCGAACCAAAAATTTGTCGGACAATTGAATACGATCGCCTTGCGCGTCGAGGTAATAGCCGCCTTCTAAATTATCGGCTTCCACGATGCGTACATAAGGTTGGCGTTGTTTGTAAACAATATGTACTTGTCGGTCGGCATCAACATATACATTGGCTGAATCAATCCAAGCTTGGTTGTTTAATCCGTTTTCTAAATCGGGCCAGGCAAACTGACGCACGGGTGTTTGATTCAGTTCAAGATGATAGTACGACATTAGGGTATCTAAATCGGATTCTTCCACAAAGCGAAGACCTTGACTCAATGAATGGTATTGCGTTCCCCGAATAGTGGCCGTTTTAGACAGTTTATTGGCCCATACCAAAGTCGATACCATGGCGGGTATAGTGGCCAAAAACAGCAGAATGCGTAATATTTTAAGGAATTGCTTCATGCCTTAATGCGTCAAACGTTCTTTTATAGGGTTAATTAATGTATCAATATCGCCGGCACCGGCTGTAATGAACAAGGCAGGTTGAGCCGCTTCTACCCACTGCAATACGCTTTCTTTACTCAATACTTGTTTGTTCGGAATGGCCATACGATGTAAAATCATTTCGCTGTTTACATCCGGTATGGGTAATTCGCGGGCAGGGTAAATGGGCAACAGAAATACTTCGTCGGCAATATCGAGACTCTCCGCAAAGCCATCGGCAAAATCGCGGGTGCGCGTAAATAAATGCGGTTGAAACACCACCGACAATTTACGGCCGGGGAACAAGGCTTTCGCACTGCTCAACAACATGCGCAATTCTTCGGGGTGGTGCGCATAATCGTCGATATAAATATGTTGGTCGTTTTTAACTACATATTCAAAGCGACGTTTCACGCCTTTGAAATCAGCCACAGCCAAAGCAACCAATGCCATATCGCAGCCTTCTTGGTGGCACAAGGCCATAGCAGCAATCGCATTTTCAACATTGTGCATACCGCCCATATTAAGCGTAACCGCAGCCAATACTTCACCTCGAAAACAAGCATCAAATTGATAGGTGCCTTGTTTCATTACGATGTTCGAGGCATAATAATCGGCGGCATCGTTTTGCAAACTGTACGAAAACAAGTTCGGCGTTTTAAATTCTTTCCGACGGGCCAAACCGTGTTTATAAATAAGCGTGGTTTGAATTTGGGAAGCAAACTGCAAGTAGGCCGCTTCCATGTCTTCGGCTGTACCATAAATATCCAGATGGTCGGGATCCATGGCCGTTATAATGGCCTTATCGGGAAACAAGCGAAGGAAACTTCTGTCGTATTCGTCGGCCTCAAT
>JBIKQE010000006.1:0-27969 GCA_044349815.1 Chitinophagaceae bacterium
CATACAGCTGCCGACGGCTTATACCTCATTCAGATCTACCAAGGTTCCACCTTGCAGTTCATGAACAAAGTACAAAAGGCACATTAAAGTCGGTTTTTGTAATAAAAAAAGTCCTCCGCTAGTCGGGGGGCTTTTTTGTTTAAGGGTTATAGTTTTATTGCAAATATTCAGGTAACACCTTGAATTTTTTATGATAATTATTTTAGATTTTACCGCCATTTTAAACAAAACACACATTGAATAGGAGGCGTTTTGTTTAGTTCATTTAGGTTAAACTAGGTTACGAATTCGTCTTTTTTTAGGGTAAATTTCATTTTTTTTCAATATTTCCGATTCAGTGATGAGGGGTAAAAGAGCAAATTTTGTGTTTTTTTGCATTTTAACAAATATATTTATTATTATAATATGGAATTAATTAACATAGGGTAATTCTCTTTAAATAGTTGATAATCAACAGATTTTATTCTAAGTTGATTTTCTTGTAGAATAACATCTTGATGTGGTTGGGGCATTTTTAACGAACCTGTTAACATAAGTTAACTTGATTGGCAGTACAATTGCATTCCGAAATGTTACAATTTGTTCTTGTTGCGATACAGCAAGATGCGAAAATGAATATTTCGATGTCAACTCAGTTTACAAAAACCCCTTTTATATGAAACAAAACAATTTCTTTTTTAAATCGGCCGGTAAATCCCGCAACGGGTTTGGCCACATGGTGCGTATGGCCTTGATTGGCTTGGCTATTTTGTTTGGTAGTGTTAGTGCTCAAGCACAACGGGCTGATGGGCGATTTTTATCTTATGATTTTAGTCCTATTGCCTCTGGTGCCACGTTTAACACATACCCTTCGCGTTTTGCTAACACAACGTACATTGATTCCGCCGGAACCACGATTTCGCGTGGATCTGGCATAACGGTTAACACGGCTGCTGCCGGCGGCTGGGGTTTTACCGGCTGCAATACGGGTTCAGAAGCTGCTGCTATTACAGGTAACGATTATGTGGAATTTCCGGTAGTACCCAAAGCGGGTTATGAAGTCCGTTTAGATTCCTTGATATTACGTTGGCGGTTTAGTAATGCAAGTATCAATGTGATTCATTCGGTACGCACATCAACCGACGGTTATGCCACTACATTGGGTACAACCACTACCCAATCGAATGCTACGGCTCTTGGTAACAACGTAACTAAAATTGTTCTAACCCGACCCTTGTACGAAACCGATACCTTCCGAATTCGAATTTATATTGCCGGTCCTTCGGGTGGTGGTACGGCTGGTCGTATTTACCGTTTTTCCGATGGAACAACCAATAATTCATTTAATGATGATATTGCCTTGTGGGGGCGTGTGAGTGTTCTGAACACCTTGCTCCAATCGTTCGATTTTAGCACCTCTGCGGGAAGTGAAACATCGCGTCGTACATATTTTGCCGATACTACATCTATCGATTCCTCTTTGGTTACTATCACAAGAGGGGGCGGTGTAAACTCGCAAACAACAACGGCTGGTTCGTATGGCGGTTCTACATTTGCGGCATCGAGTGAAGCCAATGCCGTTTCTGCGGCCGAGTTTTTTCAATTTAAGCTTAATCCTAAAACCTTTTACGAATATGCCTTAGAACGTATTCAAATACGATATTTTTCAGCCGCAACAACAGGACCAACCAGTTATGCCTTGCGTTCATCGCGCGATAACTATGCAGCAACACTGGCAACAGGTACCTTAACGCGGGGTGCGAATAGTATATTGAGTATGCAATTGGACGCTTTGTTTGTAACGGATTCCAGTATTACTTACCGCATGTATTTATGGGGTACGGCAGCAACAACCGGCGATTTCCGATTTACTGATGGTACGTCAAACACAACCTTTAACCACGATATTGCCTTTTATGGCCGTGGGGCTGTAGGTGATATTCCGGAGGCTACGTTGTCGGCTCCTGGTGTTACCAGTACTTGTTTAGGTGGTGGTATAAATTTAAAGGTTAGTGTTGGCGCCGGAACACCACCTTATACCGTTTGGTTAAAAGATAATTTAGGATTGCAACGGGTGCATACACAATCGTCGGCCGATACAACGTTCACTATTTTCCCTCAAAGTAATCGCACGTATACCCTCGATTCGGTGAAAGATTTTGATGGCGATAAAGCGGTCTCTGTTTCGGGCACAGTTTCAGTTACCGTTACATCTTCGCCAGTAATTTCATCTGCCGGTACTACTATTTCTCGTACTTTAAATCACTTAGATGGTTATACCTTAACCTATGCCAATGGCGATTCATGCAAGTCGTGGGTTAAAATTACCGATTCAGTGGGTGGAACTAATCCGGGTTCAACGGTTTGTACCGCTGAGGTATTAGCTTCCGCGCCAATGAATGCTACTGCACGTGCATTTGTGGCTCGCCGTATCAACATTGCGCCAACAACCAATGGGGTAGCTCGTGTTACCTTGTTTTATTCACAAGCTGAATTCACCGCCTTCAATTCGATTGTTACGTATCAGCAAAAATTACCAATCAATTCAACCGATACGGCTGGTATGAAATCGAAAATAGTCATTCGCAGAACAACCAGCAGTTTAGAAACAGCCAATACAACAACATTCTCGCCCGATTCGGTAACATGGAATGCCAATACCTCCACCTGGGAAGTGAACTTCCGAGTGGATGATGGTGTTTTAGCCGGAAATTATTATTTATCGCCTCAGTTTACCTCAACGAAAATGGTTACAGGATTAACACATAGTGCATCAACGCCCGTTAGCGGTCAAACAACAGCCGGCATTACAGTAGATTGGGCTGATGTACCCGGTGTAACGCAATATCGTTTACGTATTCGTCCTGTTGGCGGCAGTTGGAATCCAAGTACGGTTACGGGTTCACAGCGTATTATGAACTTGGCATTCAATACAACCTACGAAGTGCAAGCGCGTGTATATGAAAGTGCATCTGTTCAGGGAGAGTATACAACAACGTATACCTTTACTACACCCCAAGAGCCCAATAAATTACCTGATTGTAGCGCGCCTACTGGCAACGTAACGTTAAATTCGCCTGTTTCTGCCACCATTTCATGGACAAGTGCGCTTTTCGGGGTGAATTATATTGTTGAGATGCGTGTTAAGAACAGCTTGGTTTGGGGTGGCACATCTACAACCGGAAATAGTGTAACGTTTCCATCGTTAACGCCTGGAGCTACGTATGAGTATCGTATCCGGACTACATGTCTTGGTGGTTATACCGAATTTAGTACAAGTCCATATTCAGCCATTGATACATTTAAAATGGCCGGTTTAAGCAGTTGTGGTACGGTGAGTATTATAAATACGTATAGCAACTCGCCTACTTCAACCACCCTTGCATGGATGCCTGTAGACTTCGCTACATCGTACCAAGTAGAAATTCGTTTGAAGAATACGGCATCATGGGGAGGATCTTCAACACAAGATACGATTATCACATTCAATAACTTGTCTTCATCCACCGTTTACGAATACCGTGTTCGTGCATTTTGTAATGGCGTGCCTGTTGTTACGAGCACACCAACAGGTCTATTCTCTTCTGTAGATGAATTTACTACAGCGTCTGCACCTGTATTGGGAACTTGTTTACCACCAACCAATATAGTAGCTACGCCAACCAGTAATTCAGTATCGGTTACGTGGAATGCGGCTACTAATGGCATGAATTATTTCATCAATATCAAACAAGCCAACGCAGCGTCGTGGGGTGGTACAACGGTGAATACCTTGTCGCGCACCTTCACCGCCTTGAGCCCTGCTACCGATTACCAAGTACGTATTCGTACTGCATGTACCCCCGGAACAACTACAGGTAGTAATAGCGTGTTTTCCGATACGATATTATTTACTACAACGGCCTTAGCCAACAAAGCCATTTTCGATAACGCGGGAGCGGCTACATGGCAAGTTTATCCGAACCCAACACGCGATAATTTACATGTTGATTTCAACAGCAACAGTACAGAAACAGTAAAAGTGGACGTACGCGATATGACGGGTCGTTTGGTTCAAACGCTGAATTACGAGCCTATGATTGGTCAGAATACCTTAGATATCAATTTGCATACAGCTGCCGACGGCTTATACCTCATTCAGATCTACCAAGGTTCCACCTTGCAGTTCATGAACAAAGTACAAAAGGCACATTAAAGTCGGTTTTTGTAATAAAAAAAGTCCTCCGCTTGTCGGGGGGCTTTTTTGTTTTTGGCACCTGGCGAATGCGGTTACTTTTCAATATTTCATACTGTACCGGTTATTTTTAGCATCTTTATTAAGGCCAATGATTTTTTTGTTGCTAATAATTTCCAATTGTTCATACGTAATTTTTAAATATTTTATTGAATACGATTCAGTTACGAAATAGCAACATGCTTGGCATACTCGATTATAAATGGTTTTAGAAAATAATTTACAAATCAACTACAGAAGTAGGTTTAACGAACCAATTCGTATACTTGGTTTAACTATTGCCGGACGTGCCGTATATACTTCTAAAACTTTTCCGTCAACGGAATAGATTAATGTTACACGCTACGTATCGATGTTTCAGAATGATATTTATGTTGTTGGAAAACTTCAAGGTAATCATCTACATTTTGTTGGTCAGGTTAATAAGTTCAATCAATAATTGTATTCAAAATTTAATTTAGTAACCCTCTTTATTGAGAGGGTTTTTCTGTTTTTAAACGTTTCTAAGCATTTAATTTCGATTATTTTAAAATTGTTTTTTTCTTAGCTATTGAACATTTTTATGAATGAGTTGTAATTTAAATTAAGTTGCCAATAATTTACAATATGAATATAAGTTGTAATGCTGAATGTAGGATAGATAGGTGTTTCAGCTAAATCGTAGCGTAATGAAGGAAAGTAAAAGTGGGCAATATTGTACGTTTTTTTTGTAACCAATTATAGTTTGAGTGCATCATTTATTTCAATTATTGAAACGACTTTATAAAACATTATGATGTGTAACTATAGGTAATATGCCTTTTACAACCATACATTTGCATATCAAAATTATAACACGAAGCAGTATAATGGCTGTTGGAAGTTGTTGATCTGAAGGGACAAAAATCAATTTTATGAATATGAAAAGTATGGCAAATGCTGTTTGCCAAAGAAATGGTATTGTTGTTAAATGTTTGTTAGCAATATTGTTTGCATGCCCAAATTTTGCTCATGGGCAAACCGTAAATGGTCGAATAGTAGCATTCGATTTTTCGAATACTACTGGATTCTTATCAAGTAGAGCATCACAAAGTAATAACGCAATCTATGTAGATACTTCGCTTATTACAAAGAGTCCTTCGTTAGCAAATGCTCAAAACTCAGCATTAAACGGCAACTTTATTGTAAACAATTATTTTGTTTCATCGGGTTGGACCGCTATGAGTGAAGTTCAAGCGGTAGCCAACAACGCTTATTACCAGTTTACGATTGTGCCTAAATTGGGTTACGAGTATCGAGTGGATAGTATCGTGTTGCGATGGCGTTCTGCCTTGACGGGTGCCACGAATGTGTTTATTCGTTCATCATGGAATAACTATGGAACAACAATTGCCACCGATACCGTATCACGCAATGCATCTGGTGTATTACGTTTAGCATTAACATCACCTGTTACATCCGATTCGGCTATTACATTCCGAATTTATGCTTATGGTGCTGCCGCAGGGCAGAGTTTTGGTATAGGAGAGAAACCAATAAGTACGGTAAATCCGGATATTGATGTTCGCGGTCGTATGTCAACATCAGTCCCTTCAGGCACTATTCAACAAGGAATAGGTGCAACGAGTATCTGTCAAGGTAATTCGGTTTGGATAAAACATACGTTCACAGGTGGTACACCTCCCTATACTGTTTTTATGAAAGATGGTAGTGGTCAAATGTATGAAACAACATTTCAACATAGTATCGATTCGGTACAAATAAGTCCTGAATTAACATGGACGTACACCATTGATTCATTGAAAGATGTGAATGGCAATAAATCAATTAGCCATACCGGTTCAGCTTCATTTCAAGTTACTCAAAACAGTGCGTTAAGTGGTGTGGGGGTCTATAATGCAAGTTTCATAATTTCGGATGGCGCGCTTCGAACATTTGGTGATGCCTCTCAATGTAAGTCGTGGGTGCGCATTACCGATTCAGTAGATGGAATTACCTTAGGAACAACATCATCGACCTTACAAAATATGGCTACGAATCCGTTCAATGGTACGTCACGTTTTTTTGCGCCTCGTAAAGTGAGTATTAATGCCGCTCAAGTTGGCACAGCATTCGTAACCTTATATTACACTCAACAAGATTTTAATGCGTTTAATTCGCAAGTGACTTATCAGCATAAGATGCCTCTCGATTCGGCCGATTTGGCTAATGATAAATCAACTATTCGTATAGCTAGAGCCAATGGAAGTTTCGAAACAGTCTCTTTAACATTCATTGAGCCTATTTCGGTTAATTGGAATACGTTAAACCAACATTGGGAAGTGATGTTACGTGTAAGTGATACGGTGTTGAATGGTCAGTTTTATATCACTTCCCTTTTTTCATCCACTAAATTAGTAGGAACTATTAGCCATACTTCCATTACACCTTCAGCAGGTTCTACCAATGCTTCGGTTACTATTCAGTGGGATGATGTGCCTGCTGTAACGCAGTACCGTTTCCGTTTCCGTCCACAAGGCACATTACATTGGACCGTGAGTACCATTACAGGGTCGGAGCGAACGTACAATTATTTGTTGTTTAATACCACGTATGAAGTGCAAATTCGAGTATACGAAAGTGCAACACAACAAGGGGAGTATTCCAATATTTATACTTTTACAACACCTCCTTCACCAGGTAAATTACCGGAATGTCCGATTCCAACACCATCAGCTACGTTGATCAATGCAAATTCGGTTCAAATTAATTGGTCGCCAGTATTGTTTGCGCAATCGTATCAGGTTCAATTACGCGAAAAAAATACCTTGACTTGGGGGGGAACTACCACAGCTAACAATCAAGTTTCATTCAGTGCTTTGTTGCCAAATACTACTTACGAATATCGTGTTCGTACGCATTGTACTGCTGGTTATACCGAAGAAGGATTAAGTAATTATTCAACCATTGATACGTTTAAGACGCCTGAATTAGTAAGTTGTTTGGCGCCATCAAACCTATCAATTGTATCGGTTAATGCTACCTCGGCTACCATTTCGTGGCTCGATAATAACGTGGCCAATTTATATAATTTGCAAATGCGGGTTAAGAATACGGCTACTTGGGGAGGTACTTCGTTGGCCGATTCGGCATATACGTTTTTAGGTCTTTCACCCAATACTACCTACGAGTTTAGAGTTCGTTCAGTTTGTTCGGAAGCAGTAGCTGCCACATCAACTAGTCCATTCTCGTCGGTGGCTGAGTTTACTACAGGCTCTTTACCCTTGGTTAATTGTTTGCCCCCTTCACAAATAAATGCATCTGCATCGGCCAATTCAATAACTGTTGCTTGGGACGCTTCAACAAATGGCCAATTGTATTTTGTTCAATTTAAACCAAGTACTTCTTTGTTATGGGGAGGAAGTTCTACTGGTTCCACGCAGTTTACGTTCAATAATTTGAGTCCAAACACTTCGTACAATTACCGTATTCGTACTACCTGTGAGGCAGGAACAACGTTTACCCCGATGAGCTCATTTAGCAGTATCGGAACAATAACTACTTCCGCGTTGCGCGAATGGTCTTCAATAAGTATAGACGGTGTTTATCCCAATCCAACCAATGGCGATATTACCATCGTTCGCAACAATACCAAGGCCAATTTGTATCGTGTCTATTTAACCGATATGGCAGGGCGAATGTTGCAACAAACAAAAGTTGTATGTAATGATGGAGCCGCATCTTGGACTTTTTCTGTAGCCAATTACCCTAAAGGAGTCTATCTTCTTCGTGTGGTTGATGAAACGGGCGACATTAAGGTCTATAATATCCAACGTATGTAACTAGTACACTCATTAAATTAAATCTACCCACACGATGGGTAGATTTTTTTTTGTGCACTTATCGAATCATCTTTGTGTTATGCAAGCCCTTTTTTTAGAATCGTCTTGGCTAAAGGCTTTACAGGAAGAAGTGAATAAGCCTTATTTTGATGAATTGTTGTTGACAATAAACAAAGCGCGATGTGCCAACAAAATAATTTATCCGCTTGAGCACGATTTATTTCAAGCGTTTAAAATCACCCCTTTCAAGGAGGTGCGTGTTTTGTTGTTGGGGCAAGATCCTTATCATGGTCCCAATCAAGCCCATGGATTAAGTTTTAGTGTGCCCGACGGTCAACGATTGCCCCCGTCATTAAGAAATATATTTAAGGAGTTGGAAGACGATCTTGGCGTGGCGACTCCTGCATCGGGCAATTTAACGGTGTGGGCTCAACAAGGGGTATTGATGTTGAATGCCGTATTAAGTGTTGAAGCGGGCCTCCCGGGTAGTCATGCTCATTGGGGTTGGGAAACGTTCACCGATGCGGTCATCAAAACAGTGTCGGAGCAACACGAACACGTGGTTTTTATTTTATGGGGGAACTACGCAATAAAAAAAACACCCTTGATTGATGCCTCGAAGCATCTTATTTTAACGGCACCGCATCCATCCCCCTTATCCTATTATAGAGGCTTTAAAGGATGTAAGCATTTTTCTAAAACCAATGCTTATTTAGTGGCACACAAAAAAAAGCCCATCCTTTGGGGATGAGCTTTTAATGTGTAATGCAATATTAATGAACAATCGCTATTTTTTGGTTGATGGATTTATTGCCTTGTTGCAATCGAATAAAGTAGGTGCCACTGTGTAACAACTGCACATCCAAATAGGAAATCGTTTGCCCGGCATGTATTGCTGACGTGCGAAGAATATTTCCTTGTATATCGAGTAATTGAATGCCAATATCCTCGCGCACCAAACCATTAAATTGTAAGGCTACAACGTCGCCCGCCGGATTAGGAAATACAATTATATTCGACATGTTAAACGATACATCTAAGGTAGCCGTAGGTGTATAAACAGTGGTAGGTTCTGTAATGGTGCTTACTTTCGTGCCATTTTTAATGCCATAAAAGGTAGGTCCCACCACATACGGATAAGCTGAATTATGATTGGCATCTACCGTGGCGAAGTAACAATAAATACCATTAGGGTATTCGGGCGTTTTGCAAATCCGACCATTGTGTTCGTCGAGATAGGTAGGGTCGCCTGGATGCGCTATGAATTCATAATCTTCGCGAAAATACCCTAATGGGAAGGCTGCACTCACAGGTGGTCCATCGTTTACATCGGTATTATCGGCCCAATGCGTGCGAACCGATATGTTTCGTAATTGATACCCCGATTTCATTCGTGTAATGCCGCCTGTTCCATCGGTGTTGGCATAAGCATAAGCACCATAAATAGGAAAGCCATCGGCAGCGAAACCAATTAGGGGCGAATGTTGCGACGTATTGATGGCATACAAACCATCGGCATCGTACAAATTGCAAATGGTAGAAATAACTTGCAGGTCGAGTTTAAAGGCCGAGGGATTTTGATGATGATGGTAATTACCCATGGCCGGGTGACCTTTCGAACAATCGAAGCCGGCCTTTTCAGCTACTATGGCATCACGATTCCATGGCATGCTTCCACCAGGGCCACCGGGGCAAGGTGGGTTGCCAGGGCCACCGCATAATGCATTGGTGGCTGTATTCCATGCTACACCATCGCGATAATCGAACAAGGCCACCCCGTTAATAAATTGCCCAATATTTCCTCCTGTAGTGGATGAAGGAGTGCCGGTATTTTGCGTTGGATTAAGCGATAATTTGAATATGGCGTTTTGGTTGGAAGCAAGCGACGGATTGCCATCTAAAAAAGGTCCTGTAGGATAGGCCGGAATCCCTTTGGTACTCATGTAAACCCAATTGGTGGAATATTCTATTTTCTGACAATTCACCAGAATATTATTGGGGAGTGCGGTTGAATTGCCATTTACATAATAGGTGCCCGTAATGGAATTATTCTGTAGCCAAGCGGTAATAGCGGGGTTTGTTTGTGCTTGTAAACTAAGCAAGGGTAAGGTGAATGCCGAAAGTGCAGTGAGGACTTTTTTCATATATGAATTTTTAACAATTAGACGCTGTTTTATTTAATACCCTTCGAGTTCAGAGCGCAATGCTTTTGGAAATGTATGCGAGCTATCGAAAACAAAATGTCGATCGTTTAACGTACGCAAAAATGCCAATAAATCGGTTTGTTCGTTCGAATTTAACGGCATGGGTTTCCCAAGAATTGCTCCTTGATGCACATAATGACGAATTACCTCGCGCAAATGTTTGTAACGCCCATCGTGCATGTAAGGAAAGGTGTATGCGGTATTTCGCAACGACGGAATTTTAAATAAGCCCTTATCGGCCTCAAGATGGCTTACTCGAGCTCTTCCTATATCGTTTAATACTGTATCGAAGGGAATGCCGTTCCGCTCAAAGGCATAGGTGCTAAATAAGGGTTCGCGGTGGCACCGATTACAATATTGCTTGAATATATGGTAGCCGTTTTTTTCTTGTGTAGTGAAATAAACCTGCATCCGTCGCATACTATCGTACCGCGATTGGTCTGAAATAAGACTTAATTGAAATTGGGCCAAAGCCTTGAGAAATTGAGCCCCATGTAAAAGGGTGTCGCCAAATGCGGCCTTTATTCGTTGCTTATAATAATCGTCTTTATTGATTTTTAGTAATACCTTTTTTAAATCAGAGCCCATTTCGTTGGGTGCTGTTAATGGGGAAAGGGCCTGAACATCTAAATGATGTATGGCACCATCCCACATCATAGTTGGGTGCCAAGCTAAGTTAAATAAGGCAGGCGCATTGCGAAAGCCTATGGAATCGTGCAGTCCATGACTCAAGGCATGGTCGGTATGCGCGAAGGCATTATAAGGCGAATGGCATGAGGCACACGATATGGTATTGTTTGCCGATAAACGTGGGTCGTAAAATAAATTACGCCCCAAATCGAGTATGGCCACATTGTATGGATTACTTGAAAGGTCGTACCGTGGTTCCGGAAAATCGGCAGGTAGTTTAGTCCATCCAAATCGCTTGGATGCATTAAACCCCATTAAGGTTAAAATAATCAATAAACTTACTAGGCGAATCATGGTTGACGGGTGTACCACATGCTTGCCCAGGCGTTGGCCATTTTTTTGGCTTCATCACAGGGTTGCATGATATTGGAAAGTGGGCTTTTTTGTGCATAGTTCATCCAAGCATCCACGGGGCAAATTAATTGAACGGTATCCGATGCCACAGGTACTCGAAATCGGCTTAAGGTATTGAATGGTGCCCGATACCCACCAATGTGTAAGGTGTAACGGCGTTTGGGATGTATAGCGCTGGCTTCCACTTTAGTGTGTATATAACCACTTTGCCAACTCCAATACATATCGTTTTCAGGGTCGAGTGTATTTTCTTGTACACCTTGCATTTGAATGGCAGAATCCACGCCCACTTCGCATTCCAATGCATCGTATTCAATATTAGCAGGAACGTCTACCGTCCATTGTAAGGAACTTGTATTGTCGGCATCCAATAAATAATGATTTTTAGGAAATGAAAATACCAGCTGATTATTCCGATAAAGGCCACAAATTCGTATATAACATTTCCATTGTTCTATTGTTATGCTGTCGTTTTCAATGGCATAAGGCTGGCCAAGCCGAATAGATTCATGTTGCCATTGCGGTATTACCTGAAAGTGAAGTTTTTCAGTGGGGGCAAAATAGAGCAATAAGTATAGCAAGGTGAGCATTAGTGGCGGGGTGGTTGCGATGCGTGGGTAAATAATTGGGCCATTTGATTCTGTAGTTCAGCAAAATATGCTTTTTGGTTTGGCAAACAAAGGGCTTCGATATCTTTAAAATGGTTCCAATGAATATACTCTATGTTTCTTTGTACCCCTCCAATTGCCGCTATCAAGGAGTCGCGACGAACCACCGCGGTATCCACTAACTGCCTATACAATTTTTCTTTTAATAGTCTAAGGCTATCGTCGGCTACATGGATTTGCCTGCGATGTTCTTGAATCAATACATCGTAGGCTTTGTTTTGCGATTCGCTAAAATGCAAAGCCGATGAAATTACGTCGCGTGGTTGTTTGCCCCTTTGGGGTTGCATGAGTTTATAAAACAAAAACACATTGCAGAATAGCAATACAATAAGCAGTCCTAAAATAAGGTTTAATTTAGTCATTATACCATTGGTTGTTTGGTTTGAAAATAGCGCCGTACTGACTTTCCGCCTTAGGCTTTTGTGGTTCACGCACACTCGAAATTACTTCGCCAAGTAGAGCCAATACAAGTATGGCCGCTGCAATGCGCATCCATACAGGAGCCAATTGACGTTGTTTGCGGGCAATGGCGCGTTGAATGTTGGGCCATACCGATTCAGGAACCGGTTCGGGCTGAATGTGTTTTAAATTATCAAGAAACTGGTTGGACATAACAAAAGAATTAGACGATTATTTTTTATTTCTCATTCGTTTTTTGCCAACAGGCCTTTAAAGCTTGTTTGGCACGGTGGAAAAGCGATTCAATGGCCTTGGGGCTGCGATTCAATATGCCGGCGGTTTCTTTTTGCGAACAGCCTTCCATCTTTAGTAATACAATTACATCGCGTTGGTCGGGTGGCAATTGGTGGATACATTGTATCAAACTATTGAGTTGTTGTTTGTTTTCAAGAGTTTTATGCGGATTCTCGTCGGTTTTGAACGTGCCGCCGGGAAATAGGTCGGGTTGTATACTAAATTGCCAAGGGGTATTTTTTTTACTTTTTTTATTTTTTAATACGTCCAACGAACGATTGATGGTTATGCGGTAAATCCAAGTTTTAAGTTCCGATTCGCCCCGAAAGGCATGCCCTTTTTCGTGGATTTTTAAAAAAACATCTTGCGTAATTTCTTCAGCATCCTGAATGTTTCGTGTATAATGCAAGGCCAGGTTAAAAACCATGGAACTGAACATGCGGTATATGTTTTCAAGATTTTCCAAACAGAGAACTAATTCAAAATAAAAAAAACTACACATCAAACATAATGGAAAACAATGAATTGAAAATACTAAAATTGATTCATGGCAAGGCGGTATCTTTGCTTGTTAACATGAAAGACGTTCTGGCCCGTTTGTTTTTTTTCTATGGCATGTTGTTGTTTGCCATCACCATGCTTCCCGTTGCGTTGGTGTTTTGGGTGGCTCGAACCTTTTTGCCCGAACATAAATCCGCACCGGTTATTCAGCACGGATTCCAAGTTTGGATGGGTATTTACCTGCCGTTGGTTTTTTGTTCGGTGCGCTATAAAGGCAGGCATAATTTTAAACCAGGAAAGAACTATGTGGTTACCGTTAACCACAATTCCTTAGCCGATGTGCCGGTTAGTTCGCCCGGCATTCCCGGTATCAATAAAACATTGGCTAAAATTGAAATGGCGAAGATTCCCATTTTTGGCTATATCTATAGTTCAGGCTCTATTTTAGTGGATAGAAGCAATAACCGAAGTAAAGCCGAAAGTTTCTTTAGTATGGTGGATGCCCTTAAAAAAGGGTATCATTTGTGTTTGTTTCCCGAAGGAACACGCAATAAAACCGAACAGCCTTTAGCTCCTTTTTTTGATGGGGCTTTTAAAGTGGCTATTAAAGCCCAAAAGCCCATTATACCGGCATTGATTTTTGGAACAAAAAACATATTGCATCCGCATAAAAAATATTGGGCATGGCCCCATCGTATTGAATTTCACTTCTTGCCCGAAGTGCCGGTAGATGGGTTGAAAAACAGTGATAGCGTTGAGCTGCAAAACAAGGTGTTTGCCCAAATGCACGATTATTATGTGCAACACGCTCAGCTTATTTAATACATCCCAAAAGCAAAGCCACCCCGAATAATCGGCAAACCGTAGTAAGGCGATTGCGGGTTTTGAAGCACATCGTACATGCCATAAATCACAAAGGCCGCACTGCCCCCTAAGGGAATGGCAAAGCCGGCACCCGTCAATACCGATGGTATTATATCGCGTTGTGTTTGCTCTACCAATTTGCCCGTAGTCTGATCGTATACAAAATCGGGATTTTTAAGTGTTTTATAAAAGTTCAAACCGGGTTCGGTATGTATAAACAATGGCCCTGCAATAAAGAGCCGCATAAATAACGATGTGCTATACTGATTGGCGCGATATCGATACGTTTCTTCGTTGAAATATTTGCTATTGGTGTATGTGAATTTTTCTTGGTAGTATAAATAGCTCAAGT
This sequence comes from Chitinophagaceae bacterium, assembly GCA_044349815.1. Classification (GTDB taxonomy): domain Bacteria; phylum Bacteroidota; class Bacteroidia; order Chitinophagales; family Chitinophagaceae; genus OLB11. Next base: position 14,340 of record JBIKQE010000006.1, read on the forward strand.
TACTGCCCATGTGAAATCGGTTCGTGAAGCGATAGCCCACTGTTGGCGCAATATAAAACGAATAGCCTCGCTTGATGAAGTTCATGCCCATGTTGCCCCCTAAAATCAGTCGCTCAGGGTCGAAGCCGCGTTGCGATCCATAGTAAGGCGATTTGGCCGCTAAGGCGGGAATTTTAGCCTGTGCCGTTCGCGAGGAAGCTACTAAAATCAAGATAATGCTAAAAAAGAGATAACGCATAGGGTAAAGATAAATACGCTCTTATTCTTTTATTAATACCTTACCGCGTAGGCCATTCCATTGCCAAAGGTAGATGCCGTTCATGGGTACTTGCAGGGTATATGGTTTACCTTCTTGCACAACGAGCGACGATATACATTGCCCCTGCAACGAATATAAATTCCATGTGCCGGCTTCTTGGAAACGAGCTGTTATCGTTTGGTTCCCCACCACCATCACCGGAGGCGCCATGTTAGACGATATGGTATTAATGCCCGATGCCATTTGAATGGTTATCGTATCCACGATGGTGGCTTCTTGGCAGGTTTCTCCAATAGCGGTAAGACTAACCACATAATTGCCCGCACTGGTATAGGTATGGATGGGAGAGGTGCTCGAATTCATGGCTGATCCGTCGCCAAAATGCCATTGGTATTGGATGGCCCGTAACGAGGTATTTGTGAAATTGACTGTTGCGCCAACAATATTGTGCGTGAATTGTGCCTTCGGAAGATAACCATGCATTTGCCACGTTTCTAAACTGTCGAATACAACGGCATCAACGGTTTGACGAATATAAAAACCATCGGCAGTGCCAACACCCCCCGGACTATATTGACTATTGATAACAGGCTTTCTAAACAAACTGCTGTAAAACGTACAGGCCGCTAAATAGGTTCCTGTTATGGCAGGATGCGATTCGTCGGGAGAATATAATTCAATAGTAGGGTATAGGGTACGAAACACGCGCCACACAGCCCCCACCGGTGAACACGTGGCTTGGTTGCTGTCGCTCAGCATCAAATAGGAATTGTAAAGCCCTTGTTGCATGCCGGCATAAGTGCAAATGGGTGGATAATTAGCACAATTAGACGCGTCGCCATTTTTTCGTCCCCACGTCATAAAAAATACTATTTCAGCACATGGGTTGTGGGTTCTAATACTATCCGATAAACGTTTGGCATAGGGAACACAATCGTTTTGTACTTGGCCGGGCGAGAACGCGGGTATCTGACTTTGTTCTTGAAGTATAACATAATCCCAGTTTCCCAAGCGAATTGAATCGAGTGTGGCCGCGTAAACACTGTGCTGATTGAATGTAAAGCCCCCGGGTGCAACACTGCTTGTATATACCGTATCGCCCAACGATAGCGCTATGCCCTTGAATGTACCGGGCAAATCGTTGGCATAGGTATAACTGTTGCCAATAAATAAAATGCGCTTGGGGCCTGCCCACAATAAACTAGGTAGTAAACACAACACTACAAAATAACTTATACGAAACATGCTTCAAAGATACATGCTTTCGAATAACATAAAAAAAGCAGGCATTGTTTAAATGTCAATATACAGGAAAGAATTAGGCGTTAGCATTCTCTTGTGCCAAATAATAGGCCACTTCTTTCTCATAGCCCAAATCGTTTAGCATACTTAAAAACTCATTTAAATTAGCAATACGCTCTCTATCTGAACGCACATCGGTTTTAAGCATCCCCGACACCAAGGAGTGTGGTGCTATACCCAAATACGAATTGACCAAACTACCTAATGTTTCCAATTGATTGGCATTGGCTAAATGATCTTCGTAATAAAGAACGAGACCGGGGTAAGCATCACATACCGCATTAAGTTGTTTTTCGTGTATGTCTAGTAGTGCTAACTTTTCTTTCGCTAATTCAAGATCAATACTTTTTTTTTCGTTGCTGTATTCGTTCATGTTTCTCACCACCCACCGCTTTTCTTGGTTGGCAATAGCAATAGAAATGAGCTGCGCAACCATGTTTCTTCTGAATAAATAAATAGGCTTGTATCCTTTTTGTACTAACTCAGATATACCTTGGTTGATATCGTAAGGCCATTGAGGCAACAATAACTTGAAACCATAAACCGATTTCTTTCTTCTAAGTGCTTTTTTATTTCGATAACGTAAATAAAAAAAAGGCCATGTACGAATCAACCACATCAAAAAGGGATTGAACTTTTTAGCCAACTCACGTTCGTTAAAAAGTTCACCATCCATTTGAATCTGAGGGTGTTTGCTGTATAACGAGCACAAGTAATTACTACCAGTTCGGCCAAGTGTTAGTATGATGAATTTGGTAGATTCCATGTAAAGTGGGCTAAATTACATGTAAAAATCAAAACATGTTGTACAAGGCAAGCCTAGCGTTGATAAATCTTTAATTCGAGGTGACGTTAAGCGCTTACTATGACTTATTTTTGCCACAGATTAATTATCTTTTATTCCATGCAAACCGCCACTTTAGAACAAGCCAAGCAATTAGGGTTAACCGAACACGAATTTGAACAAATAAAACAAGTGCTTGGCCGCACGCCTAATTTCACCGAAACGGCGATGTACAGCGTGATGTGGAGTGAGCATTGCAGTTATAAAAACTCTATTAAATGGCTGAAAACCTTGCCTAAAGATGGCTCCAAAGTATTGGCCAAGGCGGGCGAAGAGAATGCCGGACTTATTGATATTGGCGATGGTTGGGCTTGCAGTTTTAAAATTGAATCGCACAATCATCCTTCAGCCATCGAACCCTTCCAAGGGGCCGCTACCGGGGTAGGGGGTATTCATCGCGATATTTTTACCATGGGCGCTCGCCCCATTGCAGCCTTAAATTCGCTGCGGTTTGGAAACTTGAACGACCCTAAAACACAACATTTACTGAAAGGGGTTGTAAAAGGAATTGGTCATTATGGCAATTGTTTTGGTGTGCCTACCGTAGGGGGCGAAGCGTATTTTGAATCGTGCTACCATACCAATCCCTTGGTAAATGCTATGAGTGTGGGTGTCGTTCGCACCGGAAAAACCATTTCCGCCACGTCGTATGGCATTGGGAATCCGGTGTTTATTGTAGGGAGCGATACAGGGAAAGACGGTATTGGTGGGGCAAGCTTTGCCAGTGCCGATATCAACGAAGACAGTGCCAAAGACTTGCCCGCTGTTCAAGTGGGTGACCCCTTCCAAGAAAAGAAATTACTCGAAGCCTGTATGGAATTGGTGGAAACCGATGCCGTAATTGGTATGCAAGATATGGGGGCGGCCGGTATTACCTGCTCTACCTCCGAAATGAGCGCCAAAGGGGAACACGGTATGAACATCTGGCTCGATAAAGTACCTACCCGCCAAAAAAATATGAAAGCTTGGGAAATGCTCCTCAGCGAAAGTCAAGAACGCATGTTGGTGGTGGTGAAAAAAGGCCATGAAAAAGAAGTGACTGACATTTTCGATAAATGGGATATTCATTGCGCCCATATTGGCGAAGTAACCGAAGGGCCAATGCTTCGTTTTTATATGGGAGAAGAACTGATGGCTGAAGTGCCTGCCGAAAGCATGGTATTAGGTGGTGGCGCGCCCGTTTACGAACGCGAATACACTACACCAAGCTATTTTGCCACACGCGATGCGTTTGACCTTCAATCCATCCCGGTGCCTGCCGACCTCAAAGAAATTGCCCATCAATTAAATACCTTGCCGAATATTGCCAGCAAACGTTGGATATATAATCAGTACGATAGCATGGTAGGTACTGCCAATGCCAGTACCAATGCCCCCACCGATGCTGCGGTGGTATGGGTTCGTGGCACCGAAAAGAAAGGTATCGCTATGACGGTGGATTGTAACAGTCGGTATGTACATGCCGATCCGTATCAAGGTGGATTAATTGCTGTATGCGAAGCCGCTCGCAACATTGTTTGCACCGGTGCCGTACCCGCCGCCATCACCAATTGTTTGAACTTTGGTAATCCGTACAATCCGGAAGTGTACTATCAATTTGTATACGCGTTAAAAGGCATGAGCGATGCGTGCCGTAAACTCGATACCCCTGTTACCGGTGGTAATGTAAGTTTCTATAATCAATCGCCCGATGGGCCGGTCTATCCAACACCCACCATTGGTATGGTGGGCTTGCTGGAGGATGTTTCGAAGCATATGACCCTCGACTTCAAACAAGCCGGTGATGTAATTTATATGGTTGGTCGCAGTCGCAACGATTTAGGTAGCAGCGAATATCTACATAAATTAGGCGGTGTTGACTTATCGCCGGCCCCCTTCATTGATTTGGATGAAGAATATGCTGTACAACAAGCCGTGTTAAACCTGATTGCCAAAAACCTAATTCAATCGGCACACGATATTGCTGAAGGGGGCTTGTTTATCAACTTATTGGAAAGTGGCTATACACGCGGACTCGGATTCAACATAGAAAAAATGCCCGAAGTAATTCGCGCTGATGCGTATTTGTTCGGCGAAGCCCAAAGCCGTATTGTGGTAAGTGTAAAACCCGAAAACATGACAGCCTTCGAACAAGCCTTAGAGAATACACCCTTCGAAAAAGTAGGCTCAGTTACGCATGGCGATATTCATGTGCAAGGCGAAGCCTGGGGCGTTTCTGCCGAATGGCAACATAGTTATGATACTGCCATAGAAAATAGGCTGAACGCATAAAATAATCATCAACAAGGAAGGGCGCAATCTATGCGCCCTTTTTTATTGCTCTTTAGAAAAAACCTTTTTATAGAGTCCCCCCCCAAAAAAAATCCCCCGAAAAAAATCCCGCCAAAAAAACTCAACAGCAAAAACACCACCCAAAAAAACTCAACAGCAAAAACACCACCCAAAAAAAATACCGACCCTAAGGCCGGTATTTATTAATCACATTTTAAAGTAAGGTATTAACCCTTATTGCCTTTTGTACGAGCAATTACTTCTTCAGCAATGTTGTTCGGTGCCGGTGCATAGTGACTGAATTCCATCACGTTGCTAGCACGTCCTGAAGACAATGAACGCAATTGCGTTACGTAACCAAACATTTCAGACAATGGCACTTTGGCTTTAATAACCTGCGCACCCGCTTTGCTGTCCATACCTTCGAGGATACCACGACGACGATTCAAATCGCCCGTTACATCACCCATGTATTGTTCAGGAGTAATAACCTCAACTTTCATGATAGGCTCGAGCAATACCGGCTTCGCTTTGCGACCCGCTTCACGGAAACCGGAACGAGCACACAATTCAAAACTCATTGAGTCAGAATCCACATCGTGGTAGCTACCATCAAATACGCGTACTTTCATGTTTGCTAACGGATAACCGGCCAATACACCACTGCTCATGGCTTGTTCGAAGCCTTTCTGAATGGCAGGTAAAAATTCCTTCGGAATCGAACCCCCGAAAAGGTCGTTCACAAACTGGAAATACTTTCCGTCGTTTTCTTTCAACCACTCTTCATCGGCAGGACCAATTTCAAATTGAATATCGGCAAACTTACCACGACCACCCGACTGCTTTTTCAATACTTCGCGGTGTTCAATTTTCGCTTGGAAAGCTTCTTTATAAGCTACCATCGGAGCACCTTGGTTTACTTCCACTTTGAATTCGCGACGCATACGGTCTACGATAATTTCCAAGTGCAATTCGCCCATGCCACTCAAAATAGTCTGTCCTGTTTCTTCGTCGGTTTTAACACGCAACGTAGGATCTTCTTCTACCAATTTAGCAATCGCCATACCCATCTTATCAACGTCGGCTTGTGTTTTTGGTTCTACCGCCAACGAAATTACCGGCTCAGGGAAGGTCATTGATTCGAGTACAATCGGGTTCTTTTCATCGCACAAGGTATCCCCGGTTTTGATGTCTTTAAACCCTACAGCCGCTCCAATATCACCCGCTTCAATAAAGTCTACCGGGTTTTGCTTGTTCGCGTGCATTTGCATAATACGACTGATACGCTCGTTTTTGCCGGTACGTGTATTCAATACATACGAACCGGAATCCAAACGACCACTGTACGCACGGAAGAACGCCAAACGACCTACATAAGGATCGGTCATAATTTTGAACGCCAAGGCCGAGAAGGGTTCTTTCGGGTCGGCATGACGCAATAATTCAGCACCGGAATTAGGATCGGTACCTTTTACGGCTTCAATATCGCCAGGCCCAGGTAAGTAGCGACAAATCGCATCCAAGGCTGTTTGAACTCCTTTGTTTTTGAACGACGAACCACACATCATCGGAATGATGCTGATATCGATTACGGCTTTACGGATTGCAGCGTGCATTTCATCTTCGGTGATGCTGTTCGGATCCTCGAAGAATTTTTCCAGCAAATTATCGTCGTATTCAGCCACGGCTTCCACCAAGTGCTGACGCCATTCGTTCACTTCGTCTATCATATCGTCGGGGATAGGCACTTCCTTGAAGGTCATTCCTTGAGTAGCATCATCCCACACCATGCCTTTCATGGTAATCAAATCTACCACGCCTTTGAAATTATCTTCAGCACCAATAGGCAATTGTAAGGGAACAGCTTTCGCACCCAACATTTCTTTCACTTGTTTTACCACGTTCAAGAAATCGGCACCCGAGCGGTCCATTTTGTTTACGAAACCAATACGCGGAACCTTGTAACGGTTGGCTTGGCGCCAAACGGTTTCAGACTGCGGTTCAACACCCGATACAGCGCAGAACAAGGCCAACAAACCATCTAAAACACGGAGCGAGCGTTCTACCTCAACGGTAAAATCCACGTGGCCTGGGGTATCGATGATGTTGAATTTATATTCTTTGGTATCGGCTGTTTTTTTACCTTGCACCATTGGAAAGTTCCAAAAGCACGTAGTTGCAGCCGAAGTAATAGTAATACCGCGTTCTTGTTCTTGCGCCATCCAGTCCATGGTGGCGGCACCGTCGTGTACTTCACCAATCTTGTGGTTAACCCCGGTGTAGTACAGGATGCGTTCTGTGGTTGTGGTCTTACCCGCATCGATGTGCGCGGCAATCCCGAAATTGCGTTGGTAGCGTAAATCTGCCATGAGTGAAAAAATATTTTTTGTTTATAAGTCCCGAAACCTCACACGATTTCGGAGCGCAAAGGTAGCATTATTTCGGGAATAACAAAAACGGGGCGGTTAAATTATTGTAGTTATTGGGGGCTTTTATCGCAGGCTCCCGCTCCGTTCCTCGCTCTTTTTTGCGTGCTAGTTGCAGCCTGCCCATCCGCTCCTGCTCCGTTCCTCGCTCTTTTTTTGGGCGTGCCCCGCCTACGTTTCTCTGCGGCGGGTCGGGCTCTCGGCTATAGTAGGCCTCAGTCTCCCCCGCTCCCACAGAGTTTCTCGCTCGCCATTTCGGCCTAGCTGCCGCCTCCATCCCTCACGCTATGAAAATTCATTCTGTTTCTCGTTCTCCTTCTCATTCTAACATACTGTTTCTCTCCCCATTCATTCTCATTCTCCTTCTCCTTCCTATCGGCGAATGCAATTCGCCCCTACAGCCCTGCTCCCCGACGCTGCTTCTGTTCCTGTTTTTACCCGTGGTTTGTTTCTGCACAAACCACCCTTGTTCCGATGAAGAGCAATTGCATTTATGTCCTTTAGGTCCTTTATGTCCTTTAAATGACAGAAAGGACCTAAAGGACAGAAAAGCTGAAGAATGATTCATACGATGAATCCGCCTCAGGCGGAAGCCGCGATTGAAGTAGGCTACCTTGTAGCCACGGAAAGCGCGACGGGTGCCGACCGATGCGATGCCACTGCGCTTCTAATTCATCGTTACGTGCTTAGGCGTTGTATTTCTGTTTGGCAGGCGGCTTCCAGCTCCGGAAAAAATTTTCCTATCGGTCGGTGTCCTCACCGACCGAGTCTGTATCGCTGTTATTGTGGAAACGAACCCAAATCCACTCCCGCCTCGGGGACGCTGCGGATTAGATGAACAAATAATACCATGCGTTAGAACCATATTTTTTATACGTTTTACGAAGAATATGTTTACTCCACAATCACCTTCCTCGTTTCCCCATCACACTTTACATAATACACGCCGGGGTGTAAACCGCGGATATCCATTTCGTTGGTTTGGGTAGTGCGGATTAATTGCCCCAGGGTATTGTATAAATATTTGTGTTGGCCGGTTTTGTTTTTAAAGTTTAAGATACTGTTTGTAGGATTGGGATACACCGCCAAATGATCATTTCCTACTAACACATCATCATGACTCAATGGCCAACAGGTTTTAGCACCCAACCCATAATTAGGCATACAGGGCGGTGTACCCACGTTCGCATTGGCACCTAAACTATCTAAGCGTAAACACCGTGGACAAAAATTACACCCCGCCCCTTTTACATCGGGCTTATCGATACGGCTCATTTGTTTACTTAAACCACCAAAATTACCAATATAGATTTTCCCATCAGGCGCTAAATAAGCGGTTTTATAGCCTTGTGCGGCATTTGCTAGCGTATCTAAACCCGCTACATGAAACCAGGTATTATCTTGTAAATCGTATTGATAAACATTGGTATAACTAATAGCATACAAAAATTGATTATTGGGAGAAAATGCTAAACCAGTAGACTCTCTATCTGTTAATGTTGTGTCGTTAGGATTATGTTGAGAGCCCAAAGGCATTTGTATAACAAATGGATTACTCAAGATACCGTAACAACGATCGAAGTGGGCAATGAAAATTAGGCCACAGCTACTACAGTGCGAAGCAGTAGCAAACATACTTCCATCACTATTAAAGGTACTTTGCCCCTGAATATCCCAAGGCCCCCAATTAGGTTGGGAAAAAACTTGTACTCCTTTATCGTACACCGAATCTTTTGTAAATAAAAAAGTATGTACATTACCATTATCTCCTTCATTTTTGAGTAACCACCAATCTTTACCATTACCATGCCGGCATGCCATCATTTGCGTTTTGCGCAGTTGAGCATTGCTTAAAGCCGGCACCATACGTTTTACAACTTTGCCGGCGCCACCATTGGCATTCATGTCGATGATATTGTACAGGAGTAAATCGTGATAACAATTATTATTTGTAATACAATCAATATGTTGATTATCTGAAAAAGATGAAGTGACAAGGTAGTATCTCTTATATTCCGTTGGCAAAATAATACTAGTTTGACTATTGAAACTAGAACCGTTTTTGGCTATATAATATGCAGTAGGTACTATGGTATCACCATCTTCTATCAATTGCCCATTACTACCGTACACATTAAATCCATTACTCGCCAATATCAAATTGCCGTTTGTATCACTGATACAAGAATTACCCCCGGTGAAATATGAGTATATATAATTATTAATATTTGTGGTTATGCCATTTTGAGTGAATTTAATTCTACTTCCACCGGCGCCCGTTATCCATTCATGCGATAAAGCTGATTGACCCAAAAGTGTATTTACCAACAGCATATTTAACAGCCAAAAAAGAATAATCTGTTTCATAATTAATATTTTAAAAGTTTTCCGATTTTCTTTATTTCATTACCAACAAAAAAATTGTAGATGTATATGCCATCGGCTAAAGCAGTTAAATCAATCGTACTTTCTACTTTGCCGGCCGGCATTAATATTTGCATTAGTATACGCCCTGTAATATCTTTTACTTCTAATCTTACATTTTGAGTTAACTCATATTGAATGTTAACTAAACCACTGGTTGGATTGGGATAGAGTTTAATTTCACTTGAGGATTTTTTGCTAAAAGATTGTAACATTTCTAATGCCTTCTGTTCCATTTTATATAATGTAGTATTAGGCATATTACCTGTTGAATTTGAACTGTTATTTTGTTTATACACCCCCACTGCATTACAAATTTTCAAATTATCGTATTGCATTCCCGGATTCATCATTTTATTTAGGTTGCGGGCTTTGTACACGGCACTACCTTCAATATACGGGCATTTGGGTGCCAGTTCTCGAATAAAGGTTTTGTCATCTTCCATTAATGAATCTATGCCGTAACGCATTAACTTTAAGTAAAGGGCATTGATGCGGTATTCATTATAATCTTGCAACTCAATATTTTGAGAACTGTTTATGAGTTCGTTTTGTGCATTAAGGTCTATCCATGTGCCATCTAATTGCGCCGGACTGAGTGAAGCAAAATTATTTTGCAAATTCTGTAATAAATCATCGGCAATAACTTCTTGCGCAATGGCACTTTGTTCCATGAGCGTATAAAATGTACTTAAGGTATCATTACTGTCTCTGTACGTAGTATGCAATCGCAAATAGGCAAACAAGCGTTTGCTTTCTTCCGTGGTTTGTGTCTTCACAAACCACAACATTTTTCCCCCGTAGCGTCTCCCGTCTCGGGGATGCTGCGGATTAGATGAACAAACAATACCATGCGTTAGAACCATATTTTATACATTTTAGGATGAACATGTTTACTCTACAATCACCTTCCTCGTTTCCCCATCACACTGCACATAATACACGCCGGGGTGTAAACCGCGGATATCCATTTCGTTGGTTTGGGTAGTGCGGATTAATTGCCCCAGGGTATTGTACAAATATTTGTGTTGGCTGGTTTTGTTTTTAAAGTAAAACGTGGTGTGGCTTGGGTTGGGGTAAACCAACAAGGATTCACTGTTTTTTTCTATGCTTGGGTTTGCTAATGGCCAGCAGGTGGTATTACTCGCACCCAAGTTAAAATCGGGCATATCGGGTGGTGCACCAAAACCCATATAAGTAGTATCATCAAGCCTAAAGCATTTACGACAAAAACTACACCCAACCCCTTTAATATCCGGCTTGTCTATCACGCTCATTTGTTTGTAATTCCCACCCCAATTACCTATATAAATTCGTCCATCAATTCCTCGATGTAATGAACTATAATATTGAAATTTCTGATAAGTTGTATCGGGGCCTTGTTTAACATGATACCATGCCAAACTGCTATCGGGTTGGTTATGTTCATATTGATAGATATTCCAGCGCTTGGAGATATACACAAACTGACCATTGGGCGAAAAACATACGCCGTTGAGCAAACTATCATACTTGTATTTAGGATCAGGACTTGGCGTGGTGTCAATAGGAATATTGATAAGTTTACTATTAATTAATTCTCCTGTACATCGGTCAAAATCGGCTAAATATAATTGTTGGCACTTTTGTTTTACATACGCAAACTTCTCTCCATTGGGACTAAAAGCATACTGTCCTGTTAAATCCCATACTTTAGGATAAGTAGCGGGATCTGTCATGGTTACATTTTGTATCCAAGGACCTGCGATGCTATCGGGGGTAACTAGGAATCGAATTACCTGGTTGGTATCGTACTGCCCTTGCTTGAGCAACCACCAGTCGCGTCCATTGGCATGCCGACACGCCATCATGCCAATTTTGTGCATCTCTTTTCCACTTAATAACACATTATTCTTCGAAACTACTTTACCCAACCCATTGTTGGCGTTAATGTCTACAATATGATAAAGTATTAAATCACATGGTGCTTTACCAGAACCGGGTATTTGCCCTTTTTCGTAAGTACTATCTGTAACAGTAGCAATAATCACATAATATAAACCATTGTTACCTTTGGGTAGTATTATCGAATTTTGAGAATTTAAACCACTTGGGAAGCCATTATGTTTATATATTTTCTGTGGCACCAAACTATCGCCATTTTCCATTATTACACAATTGCTATCGTAGAGTATCATCCCATTGCAACTAAACAATAACTTACCCGTGGCGCTGTCGCAAATATTACTATGACCTTCTGTAAAATACAAGGGGGGAGTTATGAATCGTGGGTAAATTATTGGTCTACTTGTATCAGAAAAAGTTGCTGTTGCGGCTCTTGCTGCTCCAAACACCCAAACATTACCTGATTTGTTTTGAGCCTTTGAACTCAAAAATGACGATAATAGTACAATAATTGATAGTATTCTCATTATCTAAGTATTGAAAGTTTACCGATTGTTTTTTTCATAAACGCAAACGCTACTTCGTAATGATATACCCCATTAGCTAAATCTAACAACGGTATTTGCGTTTTGGTATTCTCAGAGGAGAGTGCTGTTTTTAATACTATTTCGCCTAAGGTGTTATACAATGTAAACACGCCATTCTCCACCGACTTGTAGCTTATTATTACATAACTATTCGCCGGGTTAGGGTAAACACTTACTGCTTCAAGCCTATTTGTAACTGAAATTTGTTTTGCAACAGTATTGATGGTGCTATTTGCCAATTGACCGGTTTGCAGATTACTTTCCTTAATAGCTTCGGTATGCAAACTGTCTATATCGGTAATGGTATTATCTTGATTCTTATTCTGCCCCGGTATACACAATACCCTATCATCCCATAGGGCATTGGGTTGCCAATGCATCCACAAAGTTCGGGCTTTAAGCACACCATTTCCGCCTTCGAAAGGACATAAATGGGCTATGGTGCCAATATCGTCTTTTACATATTGCGGCAAACTATCCGCTGGCATACTACTTAAAAGAATTAGGGCACGATTAATTGCTTTTTCATTTAGCTCCCAGTCCTCACCACTAATGACATTTTCATTCGCTATTATAGCCGCATTGTATCTATCGGCATAGTTAGTACCATTGGTAGTACTATCGTACAAAAAATTAATTGCCCGTTCTGCCTCCCGTAATTTGCCAATATTTTGTTGAGTTTGGTAGTTATAAAAAAAATTCAGGGATGCATCACTGGTTCGAAGTATACTATCTATGTCGAGTTGGCGGTACACTTTGTATCGATCCATCCAAGAGGCTACTTGATTATAATTGATATAGGCTATACTATCAGATACAACATCATGTATAAAGTTATCATAGTTACCATCATCGCCCCCATTGTTTGGATTGCCAATATTCACATTTGTACAAGGCGAATTTGTTGAATATGGATTTGAATTTGGCACAACTTTATACTCAGCACCATTGACAAACGCACCGCTTTCTGCCACATCTAAAAACAAAGAATTATTGGTGGCGATTTTCCCACCGAAATTCGGATCATTACTGAATCGATAAACATTATAAAGTCCTGTATTGATTCCCAGATTCCCAATTCCGGCCACATTGAGATATTCGTTTGCGGGTTCTATGCCGCCGGTACCTCCATCGCCTATATTACCAAATGTTCCTGCTCCTACACCATCTAAGAAATACCAAGGATACTCGTTGTAATCCATTCGATTGTAAGTTACTTTTTCCTTCTTGGTTTCATTATTCCCCCAAACATAAAAACCATAGCGAGTATAATCGGCTTTGTTACAACTCCAGCGGCACCAGGGGCTATTGTCCATATACATGCCATAGCTATTTCGGGCATTGTATAATGTGGGGCTAGCAAAGCCATGTGTATTGTTGTCTTCAAAATTCGATTCATAGCATTTATCGGCCCAAACCCCTATCAGGCTTCTAAGGTTATGACCTTGTGAGGCCATGGTAAGATTTGTACTGAAATGAATGTTATTGCCTTTGGTTTCTGCTTGCATATCGGCATAAGCATGGTAAATACCGACACCCGTTATGGTTTTAATATTGATATAATTGTCTTCAATAAAATACGTTAGGGGAGCATTGATGCTTATTTGGCCTTGTTGAACTTTTATACCTACCG
>JBIKQE010000099.1:0-7662 GCA_044349815.1 Chitinophagaceae bacterium
TAATTTCCGAAAGGAATATTGCCAAATGAAAAATTACCATCCGCATCTGATATCGACATGGTTTTAGCTTGAGGTATTGTTACCGTTATATCAAAATAAGGTTGTTTGTTTTCTTGATTGAAAACACGTCCTTTTAAGATACCGGTTTGAGCCCAACCCAATGAACTGATTAAAAGGAGAAAAAACAGAATGACATGACGCATGATCCGTGTGTTAAATAGTTCACAAAAGTAGTTATTGAAAGCGGTTATTGCATTAATGAAACGTTACCTCGAAACAGCAAATAGCTTTTAAACGCATATGGCCCCCTTAAAACAAGCGATTTAACCATTTGAAATGATACCTTGAGCTAGCTGTTTCTATAATAACGGCATACAAGCCCGAGGGCAAAAAGCCCGTATCGAAGCGTGTTACATCGCGTTGTAACTGAGTTTGTGTTTGCCAAACCACCTTGCCGGTAAGGTCTATGATACGAATTCGTGTATCCTGTTCTTCACCCCGTAAGTTGTGGATAACTAACTGATTATTTGTCGGGTTTTGCAATAAAATATCGCGTTCAACTGAACTAAAATCTTGAATTTCATTGGGTTGTTGTCCGAAGGTAAACCGCCAATAACTCATCAACGGATAATGGTCGGAGGTGGTTTGCAAGTAATTATCTATATAATCGATGGTCTCGGTAAAAATGAAACAACTGCTGTCGATATACTTCGGTAATAAGGTATTGCTGCAAACCACATTATCAATTAAGTGCCCCGTAGAACCCAAAAAGGTAGTTTGCCCAGGATATTGCAACGGCATGGTGATGCCCGTATAATTGCTATTGAGCAAAGTTTGGTACGGACTAACCGTTTGGCCGGCTACATGGGTACCTTCCAAATAATCGTTATAATCGCCCAAAATCAAAATCTTCTTTCCGGGAAACAAGGCATTTAATGAATCTTTCATTTTGGCGGCACCACAAGCACGTCGATCGTAATCGGATGTTGTACCAGAGGCCTTAGCATGAATATTAACCAAATAAACGGTATCGGATGCCCCATTCAACAACTTTAATTTTGCTTTCAACACATACGGAAAACGGCCTGAGGCAAAACAATAATAACCCGAATTAGCGGAAGTGTCGGTGGCATAAGTAGATGCCAATAAACTAAATTCACCCAAGGAGCTAATCTTGGTGGTATCGTAAATAAAAGCGAGTTTTTGGCATTCAGGAAAGTTTGGACTGCTTGTGCTCATGGCCCCGGAACAGGTTGTGGCATACTTGGCTGCATACTGAGAACCCAGTGCGGTTCTGATTTGTTGCAATTGTTGCACACTCACCACTTCTTGCAAGGCATATACATCGGCCTTGGCGTCTTTTAATACTTGTATGGCGTTGTTTTTACTTAAGGTAGTATCGCAATTGCAATTGGTAGGATCGCCTAACCAACGCATATTCCATTGAAAGGTTTGTAAACTACTGTACGATGGAATGGAACTGCCCAATAAATGAATACGATCGGAGATGGATTTACCATTTGCTTTGAACGTAATCAAACTCCGGTATACTTTATCGGGAACGGTGGGGTTAATGCGTACATACATTGTTTGTTGGCTACCGGCAAACGATGAGTCGTACGTGATGTAGTGGGCATAATTGATGCCGTCTTTTGAAATTTCAAAGGGAATGGGGGCAAAGGCCTCAAACAAGCCTTTGATATGCGACATACTAAACTGAAACGTTGAAGCAGAAGAACTTGTACCTGCCAAAGCCCCACCCGTATTAATGAGCCGTTTGTTGTAGGAAAAAATACCGTCGGCCACCATCGCGTCATCAATACGCCAAGTAGCCGCCCCTGCAGCGGTAGAAGTGTATTTGAAGGCCAACACCATGGGTTGGTTTTTATAAGGTGTTAAATTAATTGAACCACTCGCTTCCCAAAACTGCGAGTTTACCGGAGGTAATTTAGGGTTTAATAGCGTCCATGTAGCCGTATTCGGCAAACTCAACCCTACATAATTGGTTGAAACGTAAACCTGAATATTGTTTCCTGTAAAGCGGTTCCACGATAAGAAATGGAGTTGTGGCTGTGTATAGGTCGACAAATCTAAAAAAGGAGAAATCAACCAATCTTCGTTTACATTATTATTGCCATTGCTGTAACCACTTATACCAATGCCATTGCCCGAGTAACCCAAGGTATTGCATTGCCACGATTCACTTCCGCTAATGCTGTATTTATACCAACCCGGTGGTAATGTATTGCCGGTACACGTAAAAAAATCTTCCATCAACACATTTTGTTGAGCATGTACCGATTCATTCAGTATGAATCCGAACACAAACAAAACAAAGAACTTATTTAACTTTTTACGCATGGTATAGGGTATAAAAAATGAGCAATATCAAGTAAAAAATTACTTGTTTACATACATCAACTCCTTAACCACATTCACCACTTTTGAGGTAGTAGGTAAATAGGCGGCTACCAAATTAGGAGCATAATGCATGCTAGAATCGGCACTGCACAAACGACGGATAGGAGCATCTAAATAATCGAAACCTTCCTTCTGGATGCGGTAACTAATTTCAGAGGCTACTCCTCCAAATGGGTTTTGTTCTTCCACAATCAGCAATCGATTCGTTTTTTTAACCGATTCCAAAATTGTATGCCAATCGAGCGGACGAATTGTACGCAAATCAATCACTTCGGCCGAAATACCTTCTTTTTGCAATTCGTCGGCCGCTTGTAAAGCCACCAACATCATTTTATTGTACGACACAATGGTAACATCGGTACCCATACGTTTCACATCAGCCTTCCCAATAGGTATAAAATACTCTTCTTCGGGAACATGTCCTGTATGGCCATACATCACTTCGCTTTCCATAAAAACCACGGGGTCGTTATCGCGAATAGCACTTTTTAATAAACCTTTTGCATCGTACGGATTCGAAACCGAAATCACTTTTAAACCAGGTATGTTGGCATACCAATTTTCGAAAGCGGAGGAGTGCTGAGCCCCTAATTGACCGGCCGAACCGTTGGGGCCACGAAACACAACAGGACAACTAAATTGTCCGCCACTCATGGCCAGCATACGGGCGGCATGATTGAATATTTGATCGATGGCTAACACAGCAAAGTTCCAGGTCATAAATTCTACAATAGGTCGAACCCCATTCGATGAGGCCCCCACGGCAATAGCCGCAAAGCCGAGTTCAGCAATGGGGGTATCGATGATGCGTTTGGGCCCAAATTCGTCGAGCATACCTTGGCTAACCTTGTAAGCGCCATTGTACTCGGCCACTTCTTCTCCCATCAGAAATACCATTGGGTCGCGACGCATTTCTTCTTGCATCGCCTCCCGAAGGGCTTGTCTAAACGCTATTTCTCGCATATAATCTTGGTTTTGGCCTACAAAAATAAGCGGTAATAAGCGAATAAATACTTTTTTTCCTTTTAAACGATTGTGCTAAATGCACGTTAAAATACTATCAAACATCAAGTCAACTTCATTTCTTTTGTTCTACTTTTGACGTTTCCGTTATTTTTTCATTATCAAATTGTTTATTAGTCGCATGCGCGAAATTGTACAAAACATCTATACCACTTGGCGCGAGGCCCTTTCGGAACCGCGCTTTGCCTTAAAACTTTTTTTGGCACCGGGGGTATTTTTATTGTATTCGGCGTTAACACAAAACCTAGGTTTATACATTGAAAATCGCTCGGGTATTCAATTGGCCGATCCATTTTTGCAGTTAATTCCGCGTTTCGATTTTTCTGTGGCCATATTTATTTTGCTGTATACGGCCTTATCAATCACCATTCTAACGCATTTACATCGACCGCAAATCATACTTCGCATAATCGAAATGCATTTGTGGGTAGCCGTTGTTCGTCAAATTTGTATTTTATTAATTGCCTTGGAACCACCGGTGGGTATTATTGTTTTACGCGATGTTTTTCTTGAAAACACCGTATATCCAAGACAATCGCCCCTTACCAAAGATTTGTTTTTCAGTGGTCATGTTGCCAGTATTTGGTTGTATTTTTTATGTGCTGAAAATCCCATCTTAAAACGGTTTCTCTTGCTGGCTACCCTCTTGATGTCGTTTATGATACTCAGTATGCGGGTACATTATACTTACGACGTTTATGGGGCTATTCTTTTCACCACCTTGTTATACAAATTACCGGGCTGGCTGAAATCGAGTGTGCCGGAACCGGCGGTTATATCGTCGAAAAAGTAAGCATTAATTGTACAGGACTTACAACAAAATGCCGTTCAATAGGAACATAGCTACACTGAAGTAAATAATTAATCCGGTAACATCTACCAAGGTAGCTACAAAGGGCGTAGACGATGCGGCCGGGTCGGCCCCTAAGCGTTTTAACAACAAAGGCAACATCGAACCCATTAAGGAGCCCCAAAGCACTACCCCAATGAGCGAAATTCCCACCACAGCGGCTATCAGAAAATAATGTTCACCAAAAGCAGGTGTAAAAAAATGCCAAATACTAATTACACTAAAGCTTACAAAACACAAGGTAGCACCTAACAATAAGCCCGAAACAAGTTCGCGTTTCATAACGCGCCACCAATCTTCAATGGTCACTTCGCCAAGCGCCATTGCCTGAATAATAAGGGTGGCGGCTTGCGAACCACTGTTGCCACCACTCGAAATAATGAGCGGAATAAATGTAGCTAAAATAACCACTTTGGCTATTTGTTCTTCAAAGCCCGACATAGCACTGATGGTGAGCAATTCGCCCATAAACAACACCAACAACCAAATGATACGTTTTTTATATAAACCCGCCAACGATACGTCTAAATAAGGCTCATCGAGAGCTTCAGTACCCCCAATTCGTTGAATATCTTCGGTATATTCTTCTTCCACAACCCACAACACATCATCGATGGTAACAATCCCCAACAACACATTGGTATCGTCTACCACCGGCAAAGCCACGCGGTTATTCATCTGAAATACATTCCCTACTTCGTTGCGGTTATCGTTCACGTGCAGCGAAATAAAACGCCCGTCGATGATGTCGGCTACTTTGGTAACCTTCGGATCCACCAATAACACGTCGCGAATACGTAAATCGTCAATCAATCGGCCATTTTCATCGGTAACGTACAAAACATCGATGGTTTCGGAATTTTTACCATAATCGCGGATGTACGTAAGTACTTGTTCTACGGTCCAATCGGGTTCCACCGCAATGTAATCGGGGGTCATCAAGCGCCCAACACTGTCTTCGGGGTAACCTAGCAGCGACAAGGTAATTTTACGTTCCTCGGGGTTTAATTGACGAATCAAATCCTTCACCACATTGCTGTTGAGCTCACTCAACAACGAGGTCCGATCGTCGGGGGGTAAATCGTTAAGGATAGAGTAAAGCAAGTTGGCAGGCAGGGTACTAATCAATTTTTCCTGTGTTTGTAAGTCGAGCACCCTAAAAACAGCTACAGCTCTATGAAATTCAAGTTGTTGGAAAAAGAAAAGCGCTTGGTCGTCGTCTTCGGAAATCAGCTCCGCCACATCCGAGATATTCAAATTATTGATGAGTTCTCGAAGCTCCGCGGTAGCCTCCAAGTCGAGCAAAGTAGCCACGCGTTCTTGTAAAAATTTCAAATCGTCCATGCCGTAATTGGGCACAAAAGTAGGTCGATTGAGGGCTAAAAAACACCGCGAAGTGTATTATTTTTTTATGAGCAAGCCCTATCTTCGCAAAAAATATATTAAAAAAGAACATCAAATGTGTTTTTTGTGGAAAAAACGAATTACCTTTGCGTTCCCAAAAATTGAAAAAAAATGGCACGTATTTGTCAAGTTACCGGAAAAACGCCCCTAAAAGGAAATAAAGTTTCCTTTTCGAATAAAAAGAGCATTCGTCGTTTCATGCCCAATTTACAAACTAAACGCTTCTTCTTAGCGGAAGAAGATCGTTGGGTTACGTTGAAATTGACCACCAATGCAATGCGCACCATCAACAAGCGCGGATTAATGACTATTGTGAGCGAACTCCGTGAAGCAGGTCAAACCATCTAATTGTAAACATCCCTTTTAAAAGAAGTAATCATGGCAAAAAAAGGAAATCGCGTTAGCATCATTTTAGAATGCACCGAGCACAAAGATTCAGGCATGCCCGGCACTAGCCGCTATATGTCGCAAAAAAACAAAAAGAACACACCGGAACGTGTGGAGTTGAAGAAATTCAACGCAATCTTAAAACGTTATACCATTCACAAAGAAATTAAATAATATTCATCATGGCCAAAGCAGCTAAAACCGCGATTAAAAAGGACTTGAAAGCTTCAGCCGAAGCAAAAAACTGGACGAAAGTAATTCGTGCCGTTCGTAGTCCGAAAACTGGTGCTTACACCTTTAAAGAGCAAATCATTCACAAGGATAAAGTGACTGACTTCCTCGCAAGCGGTAAATAATCCAACAACAAATTATCCGAAACACCTTCCAAATGGGAGGTGTTTTTTTTTGAGTAATTATGGCGTGCCCCTCGGGTGGGAGTTTGCTTCCAATTTGTTTTTCGTCCACTCCCCCCTCGGGTCGGGCTCTCGGCTATAGTCCCTCCGCGCCTCCGCTCCGCTTCGGCGCTCCGGGCGCTGCCGCCTCCATCCCTCACGCATTGAAAGCAGTTCCGATTTTTGTTTCCGTTTCTGCATCTGTTGCTAACGATGTGTCGCTCCTACGGAGCTTTTGGGTTGTGCATAAACGATGTGTTGCTAACGATGTGTCGCTCCTACGGAGCTTTTGGTTTGTGCATAAACGATGTGTTGCTAACGATGGAGCTTTGTTGATTACTTTCCTCGGTGAGTATCCTTGAGGAGATTTTCGCGGGGAACATATCAAAAAACATTGTTATTAATCGAATCAAGAAAGGCCTGAGAAAAATGGCGTTAAGAAAATGACGATTTTTAGCGACAGAAATAAAAAGTTTATTTCATCCGATAAGAAATGTTTATCCGCTCAATCTATCTAATGATGATGAACATGCGATGATGGCGCATAGCTTTTTTTATTTCCGATAAAAATCGTCATTTTTAGCTATTTTTCGAGAGCCTTGATTTTTTTGCTCCACTTTTTTTATCAAGAAAAAAAGTGGAAGGAAATTCATCAACGATGTGCCGCTCTTACGGAGCTATCTCAGGAATGCTAAATCGATGTGCATTGCTAACGATGTGCCGCTCTTACGGAGCTATCTCAGGAATGCTAAATCGATGTGCATTGCTAACGATGTGCCGCTCCTACGGAGCTATCTCAGGAATGCTAAATCGATGTGCATTGCTAACGATGTGTCGCTCCTACGGAGCTATCGAACAACAAACAACAACCACCCAATCCTAACGATGTGTCGCTCCTACGGAGCTATCTCAGGAATGCTAAATCGATGTGCATTGCTAACGATGTGCCGCTCCTACGGAGCTATCGAACAACAAAAAACAACGACCCAATCCTAACGATGTGTCGCTCCTACGGAGCTTTTGGGTTATGCATAAACCATGTGTTGCTAACGATGTGCCGCTCCTACGGAGCTAACCCATGAATGCTAAATCGTTGTGCTTTGCTAACGATGTGTCGCTCCTACGGAGCTATCGAACAACAAACAACAACCACCCAATCCTAACGCTATGCCGCTCCTACGGAGC
>JBIKQE010000100.1:0-7637 GCA_044349815.1 Chitinophagaceae bacterium
TCGGGGCGTGCATCCGGATTGAAATTGCTATTACCCGGACGAGTAACATTTCCTGTTGGGCGTGGGCGAGCAATTTCTTGTGTTAAAGGACGGCCTGTACTTGGGCGCTGACCTCCACTGGTGGTAGCATACGAATTTCTGTAAACACCATTTTGACGATTGCGTTGATAGGTTGTTGAACGCATACGGTGCGAATAGTAGTTGTTATATCCAGGATGGTAGTAGGCAGTACGCGGACGATAATACCAATTGTTGTGCCATTGATGTCCATGATTCCAGTGATAATAGTAATCGTTCCAATAATAAGGGCGCCAAGGATTCCAATAGGCGGGGTAGTATCCCCAATACCAAGGTGAGTTCCAAGGAGTATACGCCGGACTAAAGATGTAGCTAACAATCAACCAACCACTTAAAGCGGGTACAAAGTTGTTTCCACCGTTATTAAATCCATTGTTATACCCATTATTGTTGTTGGTATTGTTCGTGGTATTGTTATTGTAGGTATTGTTGGTAGTATTGTAGTTGTTGATGGTGGTATTTCCCCCGCCTTTGTAACCAGGGTTTGGCGTGCCTTGTTGTGTAGTGGCTGGTTCAACAATATAATCTTTTCCGTAAAGGTCTTTGTCGCCAATCAATTGAACACTCACCGAGCCATCTTTGTTTTTATCTACCACAAAAACAGCCACATCTTGGCTTTCCTTTTTACGAACATCTACGCGTAAAACAATGTTGTGCGTAGTTCCTTTAACGTTATCAATTACTTTGATGTAATCAATATCGCCATCGTTGTTTAAGTCGAGGTTATTTACTTTTTGGTCTTCTGAATTCAAGCTTTTCTCGAAATCTTCTAAGGTGGGTGACTGTTGGAAGAGGTCCATGACGGCGTATAAATTTAAATTATCGCCCGGTAAACCTAGTTTATCAGGTTGGGTCGTTTGGTTTTGCGCATCCACTTTCCATGCGAAAGCGGTC
The DNA here is from genome assembly GCA_044349815.1 of Chitinophagaceae bacterium. Classification (GTDB taxonomy): domain Bacteria; phylum Bacteroidota; class Bacteroidia; order Chitinophagales; family Chitinophagaceae; genus OLB11. The sequence continues at coordinate 973 of JBIKQE010000100.1, forward strand.
AAACCAAGGAGGGTCAGTAAGAGACCCAGTCGGAGATGTTTTTTCATAGTCATAATTAAAAGGTTTTACAAAGTTAATCGTCGCTAGCCAAGAAAAGATTGATTAAAAACGCCGTATGGCCAACAATCGAATGAATAGACAACGTATTGATGAGAAAGTTACCACTTTATATGTTAGGAAATTCAAAAAATAAGAAAGGTAACATGTAGAATAATTTTGGCAGACTCATTGTCAAGAGCTTGTATTACAGGTATAAAAAACCTTTGAAATAGGCGTTTTTGTTGTAGAATAACAAAATAAATAAGCTTGCTTATTTATTATTTTATGTAGCCACGAAACGCGCTAGCCACCAATTATATTAACTACTTTTTTGTATGCGGAAGCGCGTTTTGAACTCGATTTTAGGAGTTCACGGTCTAGTTGAATACCCTTGGGTTCTATTTTTAGTGGTAGTAAACATTTATAAACGACAATAAGCAATTATTTATTAGAAAGATTCATGGATGAGGGGTTGCTATGGCAATAAGCCAATGTATTTATTTTATTAAATAAAAAATTGGTTTAAATCGGCGTATTTAGTGTGCTTCGCGAAGCAAAAGCGAAAAATAAAAGGGGGTATACTTACCCTCAAGCAACCCGTTTGACGCTAAATAAAGAACGGCCTAAACCTTGATGTTAACGCGGTGTGGATTAAAGGGTTTGAAGCTTGTAGGGCTTGCTTAATAAAAAATGTACATTCGCCAATATGGCGAAGTCGCAATCGGAAACCCCTTTAATGCAACAACACAACGCGATCAAAAGCAAGTATCCGGATGCGGTGCTTTTGTTTCGGGTAGGCGATTTTTACGAAACCTTTGGTCAAGATGCCATTATTGCCTCGAAGGTGTTGGGCATTACATTAACCAAACGAAACAATGGCGGGGCGGCATCGTCGGAATTGGCCGGTTTCCCGCATCATGCCTTGGAAACCTATTTGCATAAATTGGTAAAAGCAGGGTATCGGGTGGCGGTTTGCGATCAATTAGAGGATCCGAAAACAGCGAAAGGCATTGTAAAACGAGGGGTTACTGAATTGGTTACACCGGGAACGGCCACCAACGATAAGTTGTTGGACACCCGAAGCAATAATTTTTTGGCGGCAGTGAGTTTCGGCGAAAGCCTTCATGGTATTGCTTTTGCAGATATTTCGACGGGCGAATTTTTTTGTACGGAAGGCAATACCGAATACATCGATAAATTGTTGCAAAGCTTTCGGCCTGCTGAAGTATTGTATCCGAAACCGCGTAAAGCCTTTTTTGAAGAACTGTTTGGGAAACGCTATTATACGTATCCTCTCGATGAGTGGATTTTTAACGATCGTTATGCTTCGGAGTTGTTGTTGCAACAATTTCAAACCTTGTCGTTAAAAGGCTTTGGCATCGACGATATGATGCTAGGCATTCAGGCCGCCGGGGCTATTGTACATTATTTAAAAGAAACCGAACATCAACAGTTAGGGCATATTGCGTCGATACAACGGATTACCCGAAACGATTTTTTGTGGATGGATCGGTTTACTATGCAGAACTTAGAGTTATTGGATAGTCAGCGCGAAAATGGATTGACTTTATTGGGTGTTTTAGACAATACCGTTTCGCCCATGGGTTCACGTTTGTTGCGCCGTTGGTTGATGTTTCCGTTGCAAGATATTCGGCGCATGGAAGAACGGTTTGATAGCATTGCCTTTTTTCTGAAAGAGGAAAGCTTGAAAACGCAATTGGTTCAAACCATTAAACAGACCGGTGATATGGAGCGTTTGGTGGCCAAAATTCCATTGAAGAAGATTAGTCCGCGCGAAGTATTGCAATTGGCCAAAGCCTTGCAAGCGATTTCGGATATTCAGTTGCTAACGGGCAAGGTGGCCGATGCATGGGTAGCCCGATTGTCGGAACAATTGAATCCGTGTGCAGGTATACGCGAAACGATTTTAAAAACTTTGCAAGATAATCCGCCGGCTTTGGCGAATAAAGGAGGTTTAATTCAACTCGGAATCAACGAAGAATTAGATGAGTTGCGATTAATATCGTCGTCGGGAAAAGATTATTTGTTACAAATTCAGCAACGAGAGAGCGCGAATACAGGGATTCCTTCGTTGAAAATTTCGTTTAATAATGTGTTTGGTTATTATTTAGAGGTAACCCATACGCACAAAAATAAAGTACCCGAAACGTGGATTCGGAAGCAAACCTTGGCCAATGCCGAGCGTTATATAACGCCGGAATTGAAAGAATACGAGCAAAAGATATTAGGGGCCGAAGAAAAGATGTTGGCCTTGGAAATGCGTATTTACGACGATTTGTTGTTGGCCTTGCAAGATTATATGGCCCCTATACAGTTGAATGCGCAAGTGGTAGCCCAATTAGATTGTATTTTATGCTTTGCCGAAAATGCCAAGCAGTATGGCTACACCCGTCCACAAGTTCACGACGGATTTGATTTGCATATTGAAGAAGGCCGCCACCCGGTAATTGAACGAAATTTACCGGTGGGCGAAACCTATGTTACCAATACAGTACAATTAAATAAGGCCGATCAACAAATCATGATTATTACCGGTCCGAATATGAGTGGTAAAAGTGCTTTATTGCGCCAAACGGTACTGATTAATTTAATGGCTCATGCGGGTTCGTTTGTGCCGGCACAAAAAGCCTTGATACCCTTAACCGATAAGATATTTACACGAGTAGGTGCTTCCGACAATTTAAGTGGTGGAGAGAGTACGTTTATGGTAGAAATGAATGAAACCGCGAGTATTATTAATAATATTAGTGCTCGAAGCTTTATTGTATTAGATGAAATTGGCCGGGGAACCAGCACCTACGATGGTATTAGCATTGCATGGAGTATTGCCGAATTCTTGCATCATCATACGCATCAACCACTTACCTTGTTTGCTACGCATTATCATGAATTGAACGAATTGGAAAGTAAGTGGCCTCGGATTAAGAATGTGCATGTTAGCCACAAAGAAGTAGGGAATAAAATTATTTTCTTACGGAAATTAGCCGTGGGGGGAAGTACCCATAGTTTTGGGGTGCATGTAGCCCGAATGGCGGGGATGCCGGCAAGCCTGCTCGATCGGGCCAACGAAATTCTGGCTTTATTGGAAGAAAAGAATATTCATGAGCGACTCAGTGGTTCATTAAAAAAAATACCCACTCAAAATTTTCAATTGAACATCTTTGATGGTATGGCCGACGATTTAAAGCAAATTAAACGGGTATTGGAGGGGGTAGATATCAATTCGTTGACACCTGTAGAAGCATTAATGAAGTTAAATGAGTTGAAACAATTGGCAACACGCCATGGAGCATAGCCTATTTTAAGTTTAAAAAGTACGTTCAACAAGTATTTCTATTGATAGGGCATTATAAAATGCAACTGCTTGAAAAGGGTCAACAAGCATTTTTTAAGGAAAATACCTCTACAAATGCTATCTTTGTGCCCCAACTAATTTGTTCATATTATGACTTGGAGCACGTATTTCACCTCGTCGGTGGGTCGGAAGATTGTAATGGCCCTCACGGGTATATTCTTGATTCTTTTTTTAATTGTACACGCCGGTGTGAATGCTTGTATTTTTTTGAATGACGGCGGCGTTACGTTCAACGCAGCCGCGCATTTCATGAGCCACAATTATATTGTTCGCTTTTTAGAAATTGGCTTGTTTGCCTTTTTCATTTTGCATATTGTACAGGGTATTATGCTAACGTTTAGTAACCAAGCCAAACGTCCGGTTAAATATGCTGTAAATCCGGGTAATGCCACGAGTAAGTGGTACAGCCGCAGTATGGGTATTTTAGGCAGTTTGCTCTTGATTTTCTTGGTGATTCACTTGTCGCATTTTTGGGTAGGCACCAAGGCCAGTGTTTATATCACGCATACAGAGCACGATACATTCAACAATATGAAAGAAGTGTTTGCTAGTCCTGTGGTATTGGTGATATACCTGGTTGGCGTTATTTCTTTGTTTTGGCATTTGATACATGGTTTTAGTAGTGCCTTTCAAACCATTGGTTTGAATAGTCCTAAGTACAATGCATTCATTCGGAATGCGGGCTATGCATATACCATTATTATTTGTTTAGCTTTTGCCTTGATGCCGATTTCGATTCATTTCGGCTGGTTGCAATAAATTTTTTTATAGAACATCATGTTTCGGTTTTTTAAACCCGACTAAAAATAAAACAGGATATGAAAGAGAATCGAATTCCTTCAGGAGAATTGGCCCAGAAATGGAGCATGTACAAGAGTACGTGTAAGTTGGTTAATCCGGCCAACAAGCGTCATTTGGATATTATTGTGGTGGGTACCGGTTTAGCGGGAGCCTCGGCAGCGGCTTCGTTGGCTGAATTAGGGTATAATGTAAAAACATTTTGTTTTCAAGACAGTGGTCGTCGAGCACACTCGATTGCTGCACAAGGTGGTATTAATGCCGCTAAGAACTATCAAAACGATGGTGATAGCGTATACCGTCTTTTTTACGACACCATCAAAGGGGGCGATTACCGTGCGCGTGAAGCCAACGTACATCGTTTAGCTGAAGTGAGTGGTAGTATTATTGATCAGTGTGTGGCACAAGGGGTTCCTTTTGCCCGCGAATACGGTGGCTTGTTGAGCAACCGTTCGTTTGGTGGAACGCAGGTACAGCGTACGTTTTATGCAGCGGGGCAAACCGGACAACAATTGTTGTTGGGAGCATATTCGGCCATGATGCGCCAAGCGTCTATTGGAAAAATTAAAGAATATACGCGTCACGAAATGCTCGATTTAGTAGTGATTGACGGCAAGGCGCGTGGTATAATAGCCCGTAACTTAGTAACAGGCGAAATTGAGCGACATGGTGCACATGCTGTGTTGTTGTGTACCGGTGGTTATGGTAATGTATTCTTTTTGAGTACCAATGCCATGGGAAGTAATGTAACAGCAGCTTGGAAAGCACATAAAAAGGGTGCTTATTTTGGGAACCCTTGTTTTACGCAAATTCACCCAACGTGTATTCCGGTGAGTGGCGATCATCAAAGTAAATTGACCTTAATGTCGGAATCGTTGCGAAACGATGGACGTATTTGGGTGCCTAAAAAACAAGGCGATACGCGTAAACCGAATGAGATTCCGGAGGAAGAGCGCGATTATTATTTAGAGCGTCGTTATCCCGCCTTCGGTAATTTGGTGCCGCGCGATGTAGCGAGTAGAGCCGCTAAAGAGCGTTGCGATGCCGGTTATGGTGTAGGTAACAGTAAGATGGCGGTTTACCTCGATTATGCTTCGGCTATTGAACGCTATGGTAAAACCGAATCTAACAAGCGCGGTATGGCCAATGCGTCGAAAGAAGAAATTATTAGCATGGGTAAGGAGGTTGTGAAAGAGAAATACGGCAACCTCTTCGATATGTATGAAAAAATTACGGGCGAAAATCCGTATGAGATTCCAATGCGAATTTACCCGGCGGTGCATTATACCATGGGCGGCTTGTGGGTAGATTATGAACTGATGACGTCGGTGCCGGGCTTGTATGCCTTGGGCGAAGCAAACTTTAGCGACCACGGTGCCAACCGTTTAGGAGCGAGTGCGTTGATGCAAGGTTTGGCCGATGGTTATTTTGTAATTCCGTACACTATTGGTAATTATTTAGCCGAAGAAATTCGTACCCCGAAAATTGATACACAACATCCTGCTTTTGAAGAAACCGAGAAGCAAGTGAAAGACCGTATCAACCATTTTATGCAATTGCAAGGTTCAAAAACGGTTGATTATTTCCATAAAATTTTAGGTAAAATTATGTGGGATGAGTGTGGCATGGCGCGCAGTGAGGAAGGCTTGAAGAAAGCCATCAGCGATATTCGAGCCTTGCGCGACGAATTTTGGCGCGATGTACGTGTGCCGGGAACAGCAGAAGGTTTCAATCCGGAATTAGATAAAGCCGGACGAGTGGCCGACTTTTTGGAGCTGGGCGAATTGATGTGTTTGGATGCATTGAGCCGTGAAGAAAGTTGTGGTGGTCACTTCCGTGAAGAATACCAAACTGAAGATGGCGAAGCGTTACGGAACGACGACGATTATATGTATGTTTCTTGTTGGGAAAACAAGGGCAACAACGATTGGTCCTTACACAAAGAGTCGCTAAATTATGAGGTTATTAAACCAAGTCAACGAAACTATAAATAATTAAATTGGGTGCTTTAAGAAGCACTCTGCCAAAAAAATATTCACCACCAATTTGTTTACGATGGAACACAAAACAATCAATTTAAAGCTCAAAGTATGGCGCCAGGCCAGTGGTAAGGCCGCCGGCGGTTTTGAAACGTACGATGCCAACAATATTTCTACGGAAATGAGTTTTTTAGAAATGTTTGATGTATTGAACGAGCGACTTATTGTGGAAGGCAAAGATCCTATTGCTTTCGACCACGATTGTAGGGAAGGTATTTGTGGTATGTGTAGCATGTACATCAATGGCCGTGCCCATGGACCATGGAAAGGAACCACAACATGCCAGTTGCATATGCGTGCTTTTCAGGATGGCGAAACCATTACCGTTGAACCATGGCGTGCACAAGCGTTTCCGGTAATTAAAGATTTAACGGTAGATCGTCGTGCCTTCGATCGGATTCAGCAAGCGGGTG
>JBIKQE010000101.1:0-7636 GCA_044349815.1 Chitinophagaceae bacterium
GGCATGGATTGTGGCCTCGCCCTCAACTACAAATACAAACAATTTATTGGCAAAAACAAAATCGACAAATTCAACGAATGGTTCAGCCCCGAAGCATCCGTACTGCACTACTCGGTATTCGCCGGCATCAACGTGCGTGGCGCATCCCTCACCGCCAATTATTACCTCAATAATTTCTATGGCCGCCAAAGCAATTTAGTGGCGCACTTAATTACATTGGGTGTGGGTATTCAACTCGACCAAGACGATGTATCCGTGAACGGCAACAAATTGGGCGATAAATACTAACCAAAAAAATACTTATCATCATCAACACGCATCCATTCGATGCGTGTTTTTTTTGGGGCTCTCATCAATGTGCTTTCATCGGCAACTATCGGGCTGCTATGGGCTCCGCTTCGCTTCGGCTCCACAGTGCTACCGCTATCGCTCTCGCACTGCGTAGCTTCCCCGTCGCATCCCGCAGCCTGGCATCCAAGTACCTCCATCATCTATCCTATTCTAACCGCTTTTTTTCAGCTTGCCGCTTCTCCCACTGCTCGCGCTGCCAATCGTCGTATTGCAAAAATTGCGACTTCGATAATACGTTCCTATACATACTATCGCGTTGCTGAAATACCCAACGCATGGCTTGCTTCCGTGGGGCATTGTCTAAAGGCGCCGCATACAAGGAATCAATTTGAACCGATACCCTGTAGTTGATGGCATAAATGGCCCCATCCAACGTGTCGGGCAAGGCCAAGGTCTTCATCATAATACGGGTGTAATAACGCGCTTTTTCGTTGACGTTTCGATTGGCTTGCGCCCGCAACAAAAAAGGGCTTTGTCCATATATAAACAGACAAAGCCCCAAGATGACTTTTTTCATAGTAGATTATTTTGTCATCAAAAATAAATCAGCAGCGCTTATTTTCCAAACAAGCCTTTCAGCATGTCCATAGCACCACCTAAACCACCGGCTGCACCACCGCCGCCGCCGGCCAATTTACTCACCACACCGCTGAGGTCGTCCATGCCTAATTGGCCATCCCCATTGGCATCTAATCCACCACCACTCAATAAACTGCTAAAATCAATGCCTTGGGCCATGCCCGGTATATTGATTTTGCCACCCGATGTAGCAGCCCCCATCAAGGAACCTAACATGTTGTTGATGTCGAATCCACTGTCGTTCGGGTCGGCCGTGCGTTGCGATAATTTCGATAATAATCCCGGAATCAACGACGATGCCATGGCGCCGGCTCCATTGGCATCTAAGCCAAATTTGCTCATCATCGAGCCCGCTAAATCGGTGGTTAAACCTTGGGCTACCGGATTATTACTTACATCGCTTTTGCCGGTAAATAACCCAACTACATCGTTGAGTTGTCCGTTCGATAAAGCATTCTTTAAACCGCTCATCACGGTTTCAGCCGCTACGCCCATCGCTTCGTCGTTGCGCTCGTTGGGGATTGCCGGATTGTCGATAATGTCGCGTCGTCCTTCCGACTGTAAAAGAGAAACTAGTTGTTCTAACATGGTAAATTGGTTTTATTGAAACCAAATGTAATGGTTCATTATTTAAAACCTTGTCGGATTAACTCTACAAACCAAAGATTTAACAGCGCCCCGATTACTTACTTCTTAAGCATTTTGGTATTGTATATACCATTGGCTTGTGTAATGCAGGTTAGCGTTAAATCGTTGATGCACATGTGTGGAGGCAAACTCGCCGTAAAATAAATTACATGGGCTATGTCGTCGGGGGTTAATGGAATAAACCCGTCATAAACCGCTTTCGCTTTTTCGGCATCACCCTTAAAACGGACTAACGAAAATTCGGTTTCAACGGCACCCGGATTGATGGCGGTTACTTTAATGCCATGCGGCAACAAATCAATACGCATCGATCGGTTCAAGGCATCAACAGCATGCTTGGTTGCACAATAAACATTGCCATTCAAATAAACATCTTTGCCCGCTTGCGAACTGATATTCACTATATGCCCAAAACCCTGTTCTTTCAATAAGGGAATTACTTCACGCGTTACGTACAACAAGCCTTTTACATTGGTGTCTATCATTACATCCCAATCGGCATACTGGCCTTCATCTATCGGGCCTAAACCCGAAGCTAACCCGGCATTGTTAACCAATACATCAATGCTCGGAAAATCGGTTCGGTTAATAGATGCAATATTTTTTTTCACCGCCTCTAAATTGCGCACATCAAAACACAAGGTTTGTACTTTGGTGGCGTACTCGTTTTCCAATTGGGCCTTCAAGGCATCCAGGCGCTCTTGCCTACGTCCGGTTAAAATCAATTGATACCCTTCTCGGGCAAAACGAATGGCGGTGCTTCGGCCAATGCCGGAGGTGGCACCGGTAATTAAAATGCTTTTTGGGTTCATACGTTATCGAATCAAGGTAACATCGCCTTTTAATAAGGTCGGATTATCGTTAATGTCGTTGGCGGAAATTACCCAAAAGTAGGTGCCAAATTCGGCATCTCGCCCTTTGTATTTACCATCCCACCCTTTTCTGAAATCGGTGGTTTGATACACTAATTCGCCCCAACGACTATAAATACGCATATAGTTCAGCCGCTTGTAACCGGCATATAAAATTCTAAAAAAATCGTTCAGCCCATCCCCATTCGGGGTAAATGCATTGGGCACATTTAAATAAGGCCCATCGGCAACCCGTATGCGAATGGTGTCGTAATCTTCACAACCTTTATCGGTTGTGCCATATAAAATATAGGTGTACAATCCGGTATCCGGAAATGTTGCAGTAGGGTTCGCAATGAAGGCGTCACTCAAATAAGTGCTCGGACTCCACGTATAATTATCAGCACCCGAGCCATTGAATTGATAAAAATAATTTTTTACTATAATGGTGTCGTTGCCGGCAAAAACATTCACATCGTCTACACTCAATATCTGAGACGTAGTGTCTTTACAACCCACCGAATTTCCCGAAATAAGTTGCACATTGTATTGCTGACCAAAATTCCCAAATGCGTTAATCGGATTTTGCAAGGTGCTCGTATTGCCATCGCCAAATTGCCACAACCACGATGTAATTGGGTAATACGAACTATTGGTTAAGTCTATAAATTGTATAGGAGTATTCGGACACAATAATCCCGCAAAATCGAAGGCGGAATTAAAATCGGGGTAAATTTTTACTAAGCGTTCAATACTGTCCGGACAAGTTGTGCCACGGTTTACCACCAACTTAATTTTGTAGGTGCCGGTATCGGGGTAGGTATACGTTGGTTGAAAAGCATTCGATGTATCGTCGGCAATGCCATTCACGCCAAAATCCCAAAAATAGCTAAATCCACCAAGGCTGTTGTTGGTGAATGTAACCGTTTTGTTTTTACAATTTATGGCGTACGTATTCGGCTCCAAAGGTAATTGTGGTACAATGGCTATTACTGCCTTCGAACAATTGGTAACTACAAATTGAAATTCCCGACGTGTGGTATTGATGATGCTCCCATTGCGCCATTCGTTCACACATACATTCACAACAAAGCGACCTTGAATATTCGGCGTGCCGGTAATGAGGCCTGTTACAGGATCTATTTTAACCACTGGGTTTCCTGCCATGGGTTGTCCTGCCGAGTATGGTGTTTTGTAATTCACCGGCACAATACCGGGTAATTGATTGGTGGTAATAACCGGTTTCGGGTCATTCGGATCGCCCCCTTTCATGGCATCACAAAATTCGTAACTCAAGGAATCGCCATCGGCATCGGTGGCCGAATGGTCGTAAATAAACGGGTTGTTGATGCAAATAATTTGCGGCGGCAAATTATTGAAGTCGGCACTGTTGTTACAAATGCCGGGCGGTATGGTACAATAGTAAGTAGCCCCTGTAGTGCCCGGAATTAAAATATTGTTGATGGTTTCGTTGCGGCAACAACGTTGCATTAGTAAGGTATAAGGTTGTGCACTCGCAGGCAATTGTTTTACAAACCGAAAGCGAATTCGGTTGATACAAGTAGCCGGTGGATTGTTCACGCAATCGTTCGAAAAATCGGGATTGATATTTTCACGATCGTAAAAATATATCGAGTCGAAAGAAAAAAAGGTATTGCCGTTGTAAATAGAAATAAACGCCGGATTGTCCGACTCTAAAGCGGCCGGATTGCCACCACCTTGCGAAGGAGGTAAACAATCGCGGTACAGATTAACAAAAAATTCGTACGTATTGTTTCCTAAACAAGTGTAGGTAATATCGCCGCCCACTACGTGTGATGCTTTCGCTGTGCTCAGCAAAAAAATCAATATCCAAGTAAGGAAGATGCGTTGAAACATAACGCAAAATTACGACTTTTTAAGCGCAAGCACCAATTGGCAGTATTTATTGAGGATTTTCGCAAGAATGTGTGGGGCTTCGTTCATGGCGGTATGCGCCACATTCGGCAGTACTTCTACCATGCAACAGGCCGGAAGGGTGCTTTGTTGAAGGCCCGCGGCCAACGGAACCGATTGGTCTTCGGTGCCTAGAACATATAAAACCGGCACCCGAATGGAACGCAACATGGCGGTTCTGTCGGCTCTATCGCGCATGGCAGCATAATAAGTACAAGCACTTTGGTCGGTTACCGCCATTGTCATGCTGAGGTGCCTCTGCATCGTTTCGCCTATTGTTTCGTGCGAATGAGCACTGTACAAGGCCGGTACTAATTGTTGAAAGAAATGCGCTTTTCCTCCCTTTCGAATAATTTCGATGCCTTTATGCCGAAGGGTCTTTTTAATATCGTCGTCGGCATACACCGACGAATGAACCATGCCAAGGCCAAGTAAACACGCGGGGTATTGCTCAGCAAAGGCAGCCGCAATATAGCCTCCCATCGAATGCCCCAACATCACACACGTATCTTCGTTTTCTTGTATCAGTATATCGTGTAAGGCATCGGCCATATCGGGGATGCTTAACGTATCGGATATTAATGGTGAAAGTCCGGTGCCCGGCAAATTGGGTATAAGATGCTTAAACCCATCAATGCCTTCCGCCATTACCGGCTCCCAAATACGACGGTCTTCGGCAAAGCCATGTACCCACATAAGCGCTGGCCCATGGCCTTGAATTAAATAGTCTAAGCCGGCAAAACGACCTGTTTTTAACGTGCGGTGTTCCATGCCCCAAACGATTGTAAATTAAACATACGGCTATGCACACTCAAACGCCAATACAACAATAAAAGCAAGGGCGTTAACTCGGTACTAAACGGCTGTGGCCCCAACCACGATAAAACAATGCCAACAACCAACATGCTCGATGCCACTCGGGCATAAGCGGCTTTTTTATTGTGCTCGCGGCTAATAAAATAAGCCAATAAAACATGCAAGGGGAATGCCCAAAATAAATTCAAGTTGAAGGCGCATACCGCATGCTCGGTACCAAACCACATAAATACCAAGAAGCATCCCAAGAGGCCGATTACCAAAAACAACAGCACATCGATAAACACCATCAAAAAGCGCGTTCGTGGAATGATCGATAATAAAAATACCGCTATCAAAACCGTCCAAAGCCATTGCCGTGGTCCGTTACCAGAGCCTTGGAAGGGCAACATGCTTGGCGCTACTTGCAAGGTTTGTTTCACCAATGCTTGTCCGTCGAGTGTTGCCCCATGAAACCCCTTTTGTAAAAAATCGGGGAGGAACATACTTTCGTTACTGTTCATTTTATCGTCTACTCTACTGCTCAACAACAAATTAATACCCACTCGTTCCCAATGGATGTTTCGTTCGTAAGCATCCAGCAATTGCCGAAAACTTAAACTATCGTTGGCCATAGCGCGCCCATACGAAAAACGCGCGCCCAACAAGGAAGGAAAAATATCGCGAATCCGCGTGGAGCAATTGTCGAATAAAAAATCGTAGTGATAATATTTGTTTTCAGGCAACAAGTTCGTTTCTAAAAAATCCTGCACCCGCACCGCATCGGTCATGGGCAAATTTAATACCTGTTCATATACCGAACGGCCTTCGCGTTGGTACATACGTACAAACCCGTCGTACGATTCCACATTCAAATAATACAAGAGTTTGCCACGAGTAAACTTCCAATAAAAATCGGGGTCGCTAAAATCGAAGGTGCCGTAATTGTAAACCTTGTCGGTTCCCCGCATCGAATCAACAATACGAACCGCACTGTGCCCGTATACTGAATACAAATCGGTGCCGGGACCGCACGTGATAATACTAATTTGTAAGCCCGAAGCCCTTCCTGTTGATTCGGTTTGTGCTAATACAACAACCGATTGCAACAATACAATCAAGCAAACAATCCACCGCAAAGCTCGAAGCATCATGCAATACAATTAACGCGAATAATTCGGAGACTCTTTAGTAACTACCACATCGTGGGCGTGACTTTCGCGCATGCCCGCATTGGTGATGCGAACAAACCGTGCTTGTTGCAACGTATTGATGTCTTTGGCGCCACAATAACCCATGCCGGCACGCAAGCCTCCAATAAACTGATGCACTACCTCACTCAATAAGCCTTTATAGGGTACGCGACCAACAATGCCTTCGGGAACTAATTTTTTAATATCGTCTTCTACATCTTGAAAATAACGGTCTTTCGAACCTTCTTGCATGGCTTCAATACTGCCCATGCCACGGTACGATTTGAATTTTCGTCCTTCAAAAATGATGGTTTCGCCGGGGCTCTCCTCAACACCCGCAAATACCGAACCGGCCATTACGGTAGAAGCACCTGCTGCCAAGGCTTTTACTACATCGCCGGTATACCGAATACCGCCATCGGCAATCACAGGAACGCCGGCTTTTTTCAAAGCTTCCGAGGCTTCCATCACGGCGGTTAACTGAGGCGCGCCACAACCGGTTACAATACGGGTTGTACAAATCGAACCGGGACCAACCCCTACTTTAACCGCATCGGCACCGGCGGCCGCTAAGGCTTTGGCCCCTTCGGCGGTGGCTACATTACCGGCAATAACCTGTAAATGTTTATACGCTTTTTTTATTTTCTTCACGCTCTCAATCACGCCTTTCGAATGCCCGTGCGCGCTATCGAGCGTAATTACATCCACGCCCGCTTGCACCAAGGCTTCCACACGGTCCAACACATCGGCGGTAATACCCACCGCAGCCCCCACCAACAACCGGCCTTGGTCGTCTTTCGTGGCTTGCGGATGATTGCGGTATTGCAAAATATCGCGGTATGTAATCAAACCCATCAACCGATTCGATTTATCGATGATAGGCAGTTTCTCAATTTTATATTGTTGCAGAATCTTTTCCGCCTTTTGCAGGTTGGTGCCAATGGGGGCAGTAATTAGGTTCTTGGTAGTCATTACATCCTTCACCGTAAGCTTTACATTCTTTTCAAAACGCAAATCGCGGTTGGTTAAAATGCCCAATAATTTATGTTGTTGGTCTACAATGGGAATGCCTCCAATACGGTTTTCGCGCATAATGCGTAAGGCATCGCCAATGGTGGCTGTAGGCGGCAGCGTGAGCGGGTCGGTAATTAAACCACTTTGGCTACGTTTCACTTTCCGAATTTGTTCGGCCTGCTTCTCGATGCTCATGTTTTTATGCAACATGCCAATACCGCCCAATCGGGCCAAGGCAATGGCCAACTCCACCTCCGTTACGGTGTCCAT
>JBIKQE010000102.1:0-7600 GCA_044349815.1 Chitinophagaceae bacterium
ATTGCCTTCAGTGCCAACGGTGGTACAGGAACAATTGCCTATACGGTAAATGGAACTACACAGGCTAGTCCATACGCTACAACTGCAGGTACGTACACTATTATAGCTACTGACGCCAATAGCTGTTTAACGCAAACGGTTATTACTGTCTCTAATAGTTCTAACCTCCCTACGGCTGCTCTCTCCGGAAGCAATATTATTTGTTCGGGTAATTCAACTACTTTAACATTAACGTTTACTGGTACAGCTCCATGGACCTATGCCATCAATAATGGTACACCAGTCAGTACAAGCACCAATCCATTAAATGTTACCGTGTCGCCAAATACTACCACTTCTTATGCAATTACTTATCTAAGCGATGCTAATTGTGTAGGAATCTCAAATAGTACAGCTACAGTTACGGTGCAGTCTTGTGGTAACGCGCCGGTTATTACTAGCAGCTTAACCCACAGTGTAGTATACAGAACAAATGCTCCTGTATATACTATTCAAGCTACTAATGCACCTGTTTCATTTAATACAGTTGGCTTGCCAGCCGGCTTGACTATCAATCAAAATACGGGTGTTATTAGCGGTACCACTTCAGTAGAACCTGGACAATACACAGTTACAGTTTCAGCTACAAACCAACAAGGAACAGGAAATGCTTACTTGGTTATTTCTGTATTGCCTAAGCCTCTTACGGTAGCAGGTATCAGTGTGCCAAGTAAGGTGTATGATGCTACCACGTTGGCTAATGTTAATGGTACACCTATATTGGTTGGTATTGTTCAGAACGATAATGTTTCTGTTTCAGGTATTCTTGGTGCTCAGTATGCTACTAAAAACGTTGGTAATAACATTGTAGTTTCTATTACAGGTTTAACATTGTCTGGTACAAAAGCATCTTGCTATACCTTAATTAACCCAACATTATTAGGAAATATAACGCCCCGAAATGTTTCTGTGTCTGGCTTGATAATTCCCGAGAAAGTATACGATGGAACTACTTCAGCTACTATAGCAGGTGCACCATTACTAATTGGAAAAATGCCTATTGATTCACTTACAGCCAATATGTTGAATGCAATTGCCACATTCAATAATCCTAATTACGGTTACAATAAACAAGTTAACATCGCAGGCATTACACTCGGCGGTACAGATGCCGCGAATTATACCATTACCCAACCCAATAACCTTGTATCGTCAATAATCTGCAACCAGCCTGCTATTGTATCCATTACATCAACGGGCAACTCCTCACTGGTTGCATGGACGTCTAATGGTGCCAATAGTTATACATTCTCGTACAAAGAACTCGGTACGCCTTCATGGATATCTATTTCTACGTCCGATACAACAACCAGTATCAACGGACTAAAAGCAGCAACAACTTACGAATACCGATTGAGATTGTCGTGTACGCCAAACGTAAACAGCAATTGGGTTATTGGTCAGTTCACAACGAATTCAGGATGCGGTTTGCCTTCCATCAACACACCATTATCGGTTAGTGGTAATCTCGCAACTGTCTCTTGGTCTAGCACCGCCGATTCCGGTTTCCAATTGTATTTACGTCCACAAGGGGCCACACTCTGGGGAGCGTCCTATTGGAGTAATACAACAACACGTCAATTCACCAATCTAACACCGAATACGAACTACGAGTATAGCGTTCGTTCATTCTGTAAAAATGGCGATATCAGCATGATTGTTATCGGTCAATTTACAACTACGGCCGGATGTAGTCCAACCACAATCAATGCGCCATTATCTGTAGCCGGTTCAATGGTGCATTTGTCATGGAACGGCAACACCGATTCTATCTATCAAGTGGCGTTAAAACCAAGTACAAGTCCTGATTGGACAATGTACGTGTATACCACCAATACAAACCGTGTGATAACAGGGTTGATGCCAAACACTAATTATAGTTATGCTATTCGAGCTTTATGTGCCGGTGGCGACCAAGGCGCTTGGGCTTACGGACAAGTTACTACTACAATTGGTTGTGGTGTGCCAATTTTATTAGCGCCTTCTCCTATTCATGGAAACTCAGCATTAATCAACTGGACGGGCACTAGTGATTCCGTATTCCAAATTAATTTCAAATTAAGCACAAGTCCATTGTGGGATGCTACTGTTTACTCAGCAAATAATAGCGAATGGCTCACCAATTTATTGCCTAACACGTCCTACGATTATCGTATCCGCAGTATTTGTCAAAACAACGATCAAAGCGTTTGGGTAAATGGATCATTCACTACAACCAATACTTGTGGTGCTGTTACATTGAATGCGCCAATTACAATAACAAGTCAAAGTGCGGTACTCAGCTGGAATGGTAGCACCGATTCAGTGTATAACATTTTTATTCGACCAGTAGGAGCAGCAAATTGGGGAGCACGTTTTACTACAGCAAGTACTGTTCGTCAATTCACCAACCTCCAATCGAATACTCAATATGAATACAGAATCCGTTCGGTGTGTAAGAATAAAGATGTCAGTACGTGGGTATTCGGCCAGTTTACAACCAACAATTCGAAAGGAGTTACAGATACGGCAACATTCGAATTGCTTTCCTTCCATGGCTTATTAAATACCAATAATCATATCGATTTATCTTGGATAACGCTCAACGAATCGGTAGGAAATAGTTACATCGTTGAACACAGTGCAAATCAAGAACCATTTGAGGTTATTGCCCAAATTAACGCTAAGGCTACCAACAACAGCGATCCAAACAATGGCTACCAATATAAGCTATCGCATAACTCACCCAAAGAAGGTTTGCATCAATACCGCATCCGAATTAAATCAATCGATGGTACATGGCGCATGCACAGCGAGTGGGTTGAAATCAATGTTATGTGGTTTATTAATAATGTACAGGTATATCCAAACCCTGCTGTAAATACTACCAACATTAGCTTTGCATCGCCCATCAATAGCCAACTTACTTATCAGTTGCGCGACCTTGCCGGACGATTAATTAAAACCATTGTCCTTCCTATTAATCAAGGGGAGAATCAAGTTCCTGTGGACCTAAGTAATATGCCAAATGGTGTTTATATGCTACAGTTGTACCAATCAAATCAAACTATTCAAACTGTACGATTGACGGTCTCGCATTAAACCATATAAATCCATTTTCTAAAAAAACCAATCTATTTTATAGGTTGGTTTTTTTTGGGGCTGTCATCATCATGCGCTCATCATCTTCGCTCGGGTGCCTACGGGCTCCGCTTCGCTTCGGTAGCTGCCTTCGGCAGACTACTAAACCCTTCGCCCCCCGCAGCCCCTCATCGGTTCAATCCAATCAGCCAACATGTAAACACTTATAATCGTTTATAGTCGACTAAAAACAGATACGCCAAATTGCTCGCCCTACTTTCGTTGCCATAAACAACCTATGCGTATGCTTTCTTTTCAATCGCTTCAAACCTTTGGTTTGTTCCTCCTGTCGGTACTTCATGCTAATGCTGTGAACGCCCAAATCCAACAAGCATTTCTGCATCAATCCAATGAACATGGTTATATCCATTCACCCCTTCAAGTAAACACACAAATTTTACATCCATCTTGTTCGGGGCAACTCGGACTCCTTTCTATTCTAGCGCAAGGTGGCGTGCCTCCTTACAGTTATTTTGCTAATGGCAATGCCGTAACTCCATCCTCCAATTTGTATGCCGGTATTTATACCATATCCGTATACGATGCAGCCAGCAATGTTGTTCAAACACAAGCAACAATCCTCAATCCCACACCACTCAATATGCAGCATTGTATATTACCCCCTGCATGTGCGGCTTGTTTAACGCCTGTCAATATTATTCCTTCAGGAGGCACGCCGCCATATTCTTATTTCGTTAATGCACAACAAGGCACCCCGCCCTTTTTATTAGCCCCGGGTACGTATGCCGTTCTTGTTGAAGATGCCAATGCATGCTCAATCACTACAAATATAAAAGTACCTAAGCCTATTCATACCAATTCCCCAATCGGCATAAAAAAATACCTCATCAATATGGATGATCTAATTTATCCGAATCCATTTCAGTATAGGCTAACCATTCAAACCAATAATCCCGAAATGCCCATCGGATATGTTCAAATCACTAATTTATCGGCTCAAGTAATGTATGCATCACAGCATAGCCCAACTACAAGCCATTCAATCGATACCTATTCATGGCCTCCGGGTATTTATTATGTTGTACTTCAAAACAAGCAACAACAATTAATCCGTAAAACAATTATTAAAAAGTAAACGTAATTAAAGTCTGTTGCAAACTACTCATTTTGCTGTTGGTTAGAAGGTGGTGTTGTGTGTTTGTAGCAGACTTTTACTTTTTTCAATTTTATAAAAGCTTGTTGCAAACCGCACACTTCAACAGTTTTTGAAGGTGATCTGTTGAGTAGGTTTGTAACAGCTTTTTATCACACACATCGAAGCCTATTAATGTAATATCTGGCGTTCCCGTAAGATGCTTTTTAGTAACTTAACTCGCAATGCTTGATTATCGATCGTGGTGTCGCGCAAACTAAAATTCATGGCAAAGAAATACGGACGATAATGCGTTTCTTTTTGTTTAGTTACAACGCCTTTCATTTCTTCCCTACGCTCAATAAATCCAACCAACCAACACATAATTTCTGCTTTACCGCTTCGCTGAGGCAACCATGTACCTGTTTTATAATACAAACGATAATCAGTACTGTCTTCACGCAGCATTATATTCCGAACAATACGTTGTGTGCGTTGCGAAAAGGGCAACTTATCGAAGTATAGTTTTTTTACAAAACCAACTTGCTCGTCGGGTGTAATTTGTAAGGTGTCGTTCAACCAATATTCATCTACTTTAGAACCTATTCGCTTATTACCATACCGCACTGTATCTAGCCATTTCTGCGATTCAACCGAACCTAATCGACGCGCTAATTCTTGAAAGAATGGCACATTGCTCACCGCAAAAGCTTGCTTCAAATTCATGGCCGTATCCCATTCAGGTCTCCGTTGAACGCCATCCCATGGCAACACAAACTGTTCATCAGGCACCACGCTGGTCTCCAACGCCATTAAGGAATTCATTATTTTATACGTCGATGCCGGCGACATGCGTCGGCTACAACGCTCAAGGTTGTAAAGAAAAACCTGATCGTGGGTATTGTCGGCTAACTCAAAACAAGCACTGTCTATGCCCTCCGCCTTGAAGATGTCGCCCCATTGCTCTTGTTGTAAAATGTTATCGCGTTGGCACGACAACAAAAATAAAAACGAAAAAAATAAAATAAAACGTAACCCCTTGGGTTGAAATTGGTGCTTAATCATAATAGTCAATCGGGTGTAAAGGTAAATTCAAGGGGGCACACAAAATGCTACAAGCCTATAAATAGTTGCAACGTACCTTTGCAAAAATAGATATAGTATGCAGGAACCCCGTACCGAAATTGCTGCCATGGGCGAATTTGGCCTCATTGAGCACCTTCTTCGTAACAACGAAATTCGAAACGCAAGCACCTTGCTCAGTGCCGGCGACGACGGGGCCGTTATAGATACTTTCGGTAAACAAATGGTGGTTTCAACCGACTTATTATTGGAAGGGGTACATTTCGACCTGATGTACATGCCTATGAAACACCTCGGCTATAAAGCTGTTGTGGTTAATCTGTCCGATATCTATGCCATGAATGCCCAACCCAGTCAAATTACAGTCAGCATCGCCATCTCAAACCGTTTCAGTGTAGAAGCCCTCGATGAATTGTACGAAGGTATTCAAGTGGCCTGCGAACGATATGGCGTCGATTTGGTGGGTGGCGATACCACCACCTCGCCCAAAGGATTGGTGATTTCTGTAACCGCTATCGGCGAAGTAGACGATAATCGTTTTGTTACCCGCCATGGTGCCCAACCCAACGATCTGATTTGCGTAAGTGGCGATCTCGGCGCTGCTTATATGGGGCTACTCATCCTCGAACGCGAAAAGAAAATATTTCTCGAAAATCCGGGAACCCAACCCGATTTGGAAGACCAAACCCACGTGCTATCTCGCTTCATGAAACCCGAAGCCGCTCGCAACGTTATTAAAACCTTGAAAGAAAACAATATCCTACCCACCGCTATGATGGATATCAGCGACGGATTAAGCTCTGAATTACACCATATTTGTCGCCAAAGCCAAATCGGTTGCGTGATTTTTGAAGATAAACTCCCCATCCACGAACAAACCCGCTTCAATGCCGAACGTTTCGGGATTGCCGCAACCACCGCCGCCCTCAATGGAGGCGAAGATTATGAACTCGTCTTTACCGTTTCGCCCGAGCATTTCCCCCTCATTAGTCAATTGCCGGGTATAGCGGTAATCGGACATGCCACAACCCCCGATTCAGGACTCAAACTAATTACAACCGCCAACAACCGCGTCGATTTACAAGCCCAAGGCTGGAATCCGCTGAAAAAATAAACTTCGCCGCTTGATATGTGGCCAAAATTCAGTACGTTTGTTATTCATTCTCTTTTTTATGAAACGACATATGCGCACTGTTATGGCTACCCTCGCCGGATTCTTCCTTATTGCCGGGTCGGTACTGTTTAATGCCTGTAATCCGGATCCCTGCAAGGATATCGTTTGTAAAAATAACGGCGTTTGTCGCGAAGGCACTTGTAAATGCGCCACCGGCTTCGAAGGTCCTTTCTGTAATACCAAAATGTACGAAAAATTCATTGGCACCTGGGAAGGTACTATGCGTTGTAACGGCAATATCCCCGAAGCCTTTAATATGGTCATCGCTCCCGAAACCCAAGCCAATCGCATTAGTTTCTACGATATTTTCGACCAAAATCAAGAAATTTTAGCTACCGTTAATATCAACGATATCACCATCGAAGAACAATCTATCAATGGCCGTGTTTACAAAGGAAATGGCTTTTTAGATGGCAACTACATCACCGTTTATTTTCAATACAACGATGTTGGTTCTACCGTGGTTCGTACCTGTGTTTTCAATGGCACTAAATTTAATTAATTCAGCCCTTAAGCTCGTTTTTATCTCAAACTTCAGTTCATGAAACGTATTGTTTACCTAGTTTCTTCGCTTGTTTTGATGCTCTTCGGCACCACCATGTATTTTTCATCGTGCCGCCCCGATGCCTGTGTTAACAGAGCCGTTGTTTGCCAAAATGGCGGCACCTGCCGCGATGGCGATTGCCTTTGCGCATCAGGCTACGAAGGCGATAGCTGCCAATTTCGCGTAAACGAAAAGTTCGCCTCTAACTACGCGTGCATCCGCACCATGCTCATCAATAACAACCTGATCGACGATAACGACGATACCCTGCGCGTTAAAGCCGGCAACGACCCCTTTACCATCCAACTCTATTCCATCCGCGATAGCGTTAAAGAGGTTGTTTCAGCTACCGTAAATGGCGTTTATGTTACTGTCCCAAATCAAGTGCTAAAAGATACCCTCAGTTATTGGGGCAATGGTAGCCTCAGCAAAGATGTTTTAACCGTAACCCTCTATAATCGCAGTGTTTCCGGACTTTATTCGTCCAAACGAACTTATGTTGGATATAAATACTAGGTTTTTTTGGTAAATTCCAAAAACCGCTTAC
>JBIKQE010000103.1:0-7561 GCA_044349815.1 Chitinophagaceae bacterium
ATACCGCTGAACAAATGTTGATTGCGGTATGAATAATCGGCTGATTGCAAATCGCCTAAATAATTTGATGTACCCAAGGTATATCCTACTTCCGAACTCACTTGTGCCTTGGCCATCGCAACGTGTGCGAGCAAGAACATCGACATTAATACTTTTTTCATAGCTGTTTTATTAAACTAATCCCGTAAATATAACACAAAAAAACATATGTGTTAACTGCTTTTTATACGTTGAATCGGAAATGCATTACATCGCCATCTTTCACAAGGTATTCTTTTCCTTCAATACGAAGTTTACCGGCATCGCGGCATGCGCTTTCGGAGCCATACTGCACATAATCGGCGTAGGCAATTACTTCGGCTTTAATAAATCCTTTTTCAAAATCGGTATGAATTACGCTAGCGGCTTGTGGGGCTTTCCAACCTTGGTGGATGGTCCACGCGCGAACTTCTTGTACACCTGCCGTGAAGTAGGTAATGAGTTCGAGCAATTCGTAAGCCGAACGAATAAGGCGGTTCAAGGCCGGTTCGGTTAACCCGTATTCCGACAAGAACAAGGCTTTATCGTCCTCGTTGTCCATTTCGGAAATTTGCGCTTCGATGCTGTTGTTCATTACAATCACCTGACTGCTTTCAGCGGCCGCGGCTACTTTGAGCGCTTCGGAGTATTTGTTGCCGGTATGTATGGCCAACTCATCGACATTGGCCACATACAACACCGGTTTTTCGGTGAGTAGAAACATATCGTAAGTAGCTTCTTTGTCTTCTTTGCTCAATTGCAAACTGCGAATGCTTTTGCCCTCTTCCAAACACGATTTGCACCGCTGTAATACATCGAGTTCGGCTTTCGCTTTCGGATCGTTCTTGGCGATTTTCTCTACCCGTTGAATTTTCTTCTCAACGCTTTCGAGGTCTTTGAGTTGTAATTCGGTGTCGATAATTTCTTTATCGCTAACGGGATTGATGGCGCCTTCTTCGCGTAAAATATTTTCGTCGTCGAAGCAGCGAATAACATGCACGATGGCATCTACTTCGCGAATGTTAGCGAGGAATTTATTGCCGAGGCCTTCGCCTTTGCTGGCGCCTTTCACCAAACCGGCAATATCAACGAATTCGATGGTAGTTGGCACCACGCGGTTGGGTTGTACCAATTCAGCGAGTTTATCCATCCGCGGATCGGGTACATCCACTTGACCCACATTCGGATCGATGGTGCAAAAACGATAATTGGAGGCTTGTGCTTTGGCATTATTGCTCACTGCATTAAACAAGGTTGATTTTCCTACATTGGGTAAACCAACAATTCCGACCTGTAACGCCATAATATAAAGGGTTTTAAAACAGGCGCAAAGGTAGGAAAGCAAGGGCGAAGAAAGCCGATTATTTTCGCTTAATCGTTTAAGATGGCTTCTCGATTAGGCGGACGGCGTTCGGGGTATTGTTTAAACCCGTCCAATACGCGGTTCGATTCGTTGATTTTATCGAGGGGAAGTACCTTGCCTTTAGGGTCGTTTATAAAGGCAATGCGACGAATGGTACGTTGATTAAAATACAACCGCATTTCAGCGCTTTCGGCTTGGTTGGTTCCTACATAGCCCCCATCGTCGCCATGAATGTGATAGAGGCATTGCGCATTTTTATTCACAAAGGCTTCGCGAACGCGGTTGCTATCGAGCCACGCATCGATAGTAACACCACTTACTTGATCGTACAAATTAGTAAAGCCACTGGCGCTAAATAAAAAAGCATGGCCTAATAAACTAATTTGTTTGGGGCGGTTTTGCACCATGCGAATACGAATAGAATCGCCGGTGGCTTGGCGATCTTGGCTCCATAATACCGGTTGAATGTACAAACGAAAACAGGAATCCACCTGCGAATAACTGAGGCTATCGCACACGGCTTGCATGGAATCGGAAAATATTTTTACACGGTGTTGGGCAATAATGAGTTTAGGGTCGTAGTCGATATCTTTTTTAATAAACGACGAATCGGCTACCAATAAATTGTATTGTTTACCAATTATTTTTTTGTTCTCCCAAAGCGATTTCCATTTGAGGTTATTGATATCGCTTACCCTAATCGACATCATGGTATCGGCCCGCAAAAAGGTAGTATCGGCATCGGCAATGGCTTTTAATTTCGGATGCCCTGTGGCTAAGGTGAATTTAGTAAAATCGTTATATTCCACCACATCGGCCAATAGCGCGGTTTTCTCTACCGTGTCCATCCATTCTACTTCGCCTTTTGCTTTTACATAGCCGGTGAGTTTATTGAACTGTACTTCCTTACACCATAATATCGAGCGCCCACCATCCTGATCGATTTGCACATCGCCCACCGCTTTACCCCAACCACTTCGTTTATCGTAATCGGCTTGATTACAAAACATAACCGAGTTGTTTTCTATGTCTTGAATACTCACGTTCCCCCAGGCTTTGCCCGCTAAATTCTTTTCGTTGTATTCGAGTTTATCGGCTACTAACACTTGGTCTCCCATATCCACCGTGGTGCGCGCCGTAAAGCTAGCTTGCGTACTTTGGGTGTTGTACGAACCACGGGCCGAATAAATCAGGGTTTCTTCGGTGGTTACCAAGGAGCTATCTAAAATTTCAACCACTTTCGTTTCGAGGTGATAGCCTAGTTGTTTAGATTCAATGGTGTACTTCGGGTTCGATACTACCACGTTGCCTTTAAACCACGTTTGTTTGCTGAAGCCATCGTACTTGCCTTCATTGCTGGTTACACTCGTTTCGCTGTTAATCAAGGTCCCTTCGCGGAGGTATTGCCCTACTTTGGTTCGAATATCATACTCTAAGTCCTCTGTGTATAATTGATTGCCTTGGTCGTCTATCATCACATTGCCTTTTAAGTAGGCTTTACCACTTCGGCCATCATAACGCATGTAATCGGCGGTTACGGTGGAGCCGCCGGCTTTGGTCATGGTCACCCGGCTAAACGCTTCCACTTTATTTTCCTCAATGTATAAAAAGGCACTGTCGCAGGTCATCACCACCCCATCGTGTTCAATTTGCACTGAATCCACAAAGCGTTGAAACACATCCGCTTCGTTTTTAATAATTTGTTTTGTTTTGGTAATCTGAATCAGCTTCATGTTGGCGCTGTCGAGCCCTTTGCCCGGTTGCTGTGCCCACAAGGAAAATGGTGCGCACAAAAAGGCACACAAAAATAAAAACACGTTGATCTTATTTCTTCTCTGCATTCGGAGCCGTCAGCGGGGGATTGGGCGTTTTCACTTTTTTCCCAAACACGCTTACGTTGACGTATTTCTGGGGTTGTGCACTGATATCGTACAAAAGGTTATTGGTGGTGGCTAAGGTGTTTTTCAAGTTGGTGTACAACTGATCGTCGTTCATTAATTTCCCTAAACTGCCTTGACCATTATTCACTTTATCGAGGGTGGTTTTAAGTTGCGACAAGGTTTGTTTTAATTCCGTCACGGTTTGGTCGAGGTTCGCTTTACTTAAATCGCCGGTAATTTTTTCGGTATTACTTAAGGTATTGGTAATGGTTTGATTGTTTTTACTGAGGTTATCGGTAAAGCTGTTGAGCTGTTTAATCATACTGCTGATGGCGGCACGTTGTTGATTCAGTTCGGCGGCAAACTGTTGCATGTCGTTCATGGTATTATCTAAACTCGCCATGGAATTACGCAAGTGGGCTTGCGTGGGGGCATCTAAAATGGCGTTGATGTTATGAATGGTGGTGTCGAGCGCCCCAATAGCCGATTGGGCTTTGGCCATGGCGGGTTCGGCAGAAGCCCCTAATTTATCGAACATGCCTTGCTCTGTGAATCCTTGCAAAGTAGCTTCCTTGGCCACCATCTGCGCCGATTGCCCTTTTTCAATCATTACCGCTTTGGTACCCAATAAATCGGACGATATAATTTTGGCCCGCGAATCAACCGGAATGGGAATGTCTTTGTCTACTTGCATTTCCACCACCACTTTGCCGGGGTGTTCGGGCGATAAATACACCTTGCTCACATTCCCGATACTGAAGCCTTGCAACAATACAAAGCTCGACGGTGTAATGCCTTGTACATCGTTGTATTCGGCTTTAATCAAGCGGGTAGACGAAAACATACCGGTACCTTTTAAGTAGTTGAAGCCTAATAAAAACAATACCAAGGAAACAATTCCGAGCAAGGCAATTTTTATTTCTTTCGATATTTTAATGGACATAGTGTGCAGTTTATTGATCGTTTCCTATAATTTTTACCGGAGCTTTTTCGGCCACTTCTTTGTAATATTTTATGGCATTGAAAATAGCCTTCGCTACTTGCTCTTGACCTTCTTCTGTGTTCAAATAATTTTCTTCTTCCACGTTGTTAAGATACCCAATTTCAACCAATACGCCCGGCATGGCACTACTCGCCAACACTTGCAAACTTTGTTGGCGTAAGCCTTCGGTTACCCGTCCCTGCGCCGCAAACTCTTCGTTGATTTTTGCCCCCAACACCACACTCTGCGTTAAAAAGGCCTGCGAGTATTGGGCAATAATAATGGGCGTCATGGGGTCGTTTGGATCCATCAAATCCTTGTTTTGCTCATCAAAGTTATGGGCGTGCTGTTCAATGGCATCTTCTTTCTCTCCCACGCGTGTTGGTCCGCAAACCAATACCAAGGTTCCTTTTACCGGCGAATTCTTCTTGGGCGTGGCGTTCACATGAATCGATACAAACAAATCGCCCTTTTCTTTATTGGCAAAGGCCGTACGCTCTTTTAAGCCCGGATACCAATCGTATTCGCGGGTATACACCACTTTTAGGTCTTTTATTTGCGTTTGCAACATTTTGCCCAATTTCTTCGAAACCGCTAGGGTAATGTCTTTCTCCCAGGAATACACTCCGTGACAACCAGGGTCGGTGCCGCCGTGGCCCGCATCAATCACCACTTTGCCTATTTTCTTCTTCGAACCTTGGGCCCGAGCCGTTGAAAGACCCGCCCCCACCATCAAGAGGAGCAACAGCAAACCAAAAAGTCGATAATTTTTCTGCACGGCTTTTAATTACTTTAACCCCCTATATACAAGGTGGTACGATGATTTGTTTATTTTTGTTCGCAAGGCATGGGCGAACTCGGTAAAAATAGCCACATTTTCAGATTGCGCGGAATAAAGTTTGGTCCAATTTTGGGCTTATGCCTCCTTTTTTTTAATTTTTTAACAAGGGCCCAAAATCAAAACCTTGCGCCAAGTGCCGCCCCTGATACGAGCATTCGCCTATCTAAAGACAAATTAGAGCAAGAAGTTAGCTACAATGCATACGATTCCATTGTGTACGATGCCGATACCAAGAAACTCATTTTATACCAAAAAGCCAATATCAGCTACGACGATATTAAGGTTAATGCCGATTATGTGGAATACCAACAAGATTCCAGCACCCTCATGGCCATGGAACGCATCAAGCGCCCGCGCGATTCGAGCGATAAACCTCGATTGACCCAAGGCACCGAATCCTCCACCTTTGAAAAACTGCAATACAATTTCAAATCGAAACGGGCCCTGGTGGAAAACGCCTACTCGCAATACGGCGATGGCTTCATTCTCAGTCAACAAGTAAAACGCAACAACGACGAAACCATCAATGGCTTCCGAAGCATCTACACCACCTGCAATGCGGAAGTCCCCCACTTTGGTATCGCCGCCCGAAAAATCAAAATCATTCCCAATAAAGTGGCCGTTTCGGGCTCGGCGAATTTAGTGATTGAAGAAATCCCCACCCCGCTCATTCTCCCCTTCGGCATGTTCCCCCTAAAAAAAGGACAAAAAAGTGGGTTTAAATTACCCACCTACGATGTGAGTCAAAACCTCGGCTTCGGCATCCGCGAAGGGGGCTATTATTTCGCCATCAACGACCATTGGGATTTTCTGGCCCTCGCCGATATTTATGCCTTGGGCACTTGGCGCGCCGGCTTCAAAAGCACCTACGCGTATCGGTATCGGTTCAACGGACAATTGGCGTTCAACTATGCGTATAATAAAATTGGCGAACCCTCCGAACCGGGCTACAGCGCCAACCGCAATTTCATGCTGAATTGGTCGCACAGTATTAGTCCGAATGTTATGCCCGGCTCAAGTTTCTCGGCCAGTGTAAACATCGGAAGCAGTAAATACCAAGTGCGCAATACCTACGATCCCAATTTGTATTTGAACAATAACTACACATCAAACATCAGTTATTCCAAAAGCTGGACAGGCAAACCTTTCAACTTCTCCGTAGCCGCACGCCACAACCAAAATACACAAACCGGCGAAATTCAAATTACCCTCCCACAAATGAATTTTACGGTCAACCAAGTATTCCCCTTTCAATTCCGTAAAGACATTATCAAACCACGTTGGTACGAGCGCATTACCGCCAGCTACAATGTGGAAGCCATCAACAATGTGCGCTTCTACGATTCCACATTTAGCAACGGCGGACTCGCACCCGGGAATTTTCAAAATGGCATGAAGCACAGTGTGCCGCTTACCGCCAATTACCAAGTGGCCAAATATATCAACACCGCCTTCTCGGCCTCCTACACCGAGTTGTGGTACACCGAACGCAGTTTAAAACAATACAATTTCGTAGACGGCAAACTCGACACCGCCAGAGAACGTGGCTTTTACACCGCACGTTATTTCGATGCCGGCGTAAATGCCTCCACCCGTATTTACGGTATGAAGACCTTTAAAAAAGGAAGCATCAAAGCCATTCGGCATGTATTAACGCCTGCGGTGAACATGAACTTCCGTCCCGACTTTGCCGCCCCGCGTTTTGGATATTATTACAACACCTTCACCGACGCCAATTACAACACACAGTTGGTTTCGTATTTCGATGGTACGTATTATGGTGCCCCTCCACGAGGTAAAATTGGTGGCATCGGATTTTCGTTGGGCAACAACTTGCAAATGAAAGTGCGCAGTAAAAAAGATTCCACCGGCACAAAAAAAATCAATTTAATTGATGGACTCACACTCAGTTCATTTTACAATTTGGCGGCCGATTCTTTTCAATGGAGCAATTTAAATATCACCTACCGCACCACCTTATTCGAAAGTATCAACCTGGCCGGGAGCGCAAGTTTCGACCCCTACCGTATTGATTCTGTAACGGGACGCCGATTGCCTGAAACCAATTGGTCGATGAATAAAAAATTGTATCGCTTCGACAATTTCAACATTGCGCTCAACGGCAGTTTACCCTTGAAGAAAAAATCGCGCGCGCTTAATCCCGAACAACAAGCCGCCGTGGGTTCGCAAATGAGTGCCTATGCCGATTTCAATATCCCGTGGTCGCTGAATGTCAACTACAATGTAAACGTCCGTAAATCGTTTATACCGGCACGGTCGAAAGACACGTTTTTAGTCAACCAAGATTTGAATTTCTTTGGCGATGTCAACCTCACGCCCAACTGGAAAATTGGCTTACGCAGTGGTTACGATTTCCGCACCAAACAAATCAGTTTTACTTCGTTCGATATTTATCGCGACTTGCATTGTTGGGAAATGCGCCTCAACTTAATTCCGTTTGGCGAGCGCAAGAGTTA
>JBIKQE010000104.1:0-7469 GCA_044349815.1 Chitinophagaceae bacterium
AGGTTTGAACCATCCACTTGGCATGTATATATTTCCATATTGGTAGGCGCTACTAAGCCCTTGGCCAAATACGCTTTGTACTCGCTAATTTCTTTGTCGGTTTTTGGGCGCGAAGCGCGAAACACCAGTTGCGTTCCATCGGGCGAAAAAAAGGCGCCGCCATCGTAACCTAGCCCCGAAGTAACCTGACGTTGATCGGAACCATCGATGTTCATCGTCCACAATTCCAAATCGCCCGAGCGGGTGCTAGTGAACACAATTTTATCGCCCATCGGAGAAACGGTGGCCTCTGCATCATACCCTGGGGTATTGGTTAATTGGCGTTTACTTCGGCCTTGGGGGCCTGATACATAAATATCATAATCCGGGTAAATTGACCAAAGGTATTTGCCCGGTTCGCTGGCAATATCAGGACAAGCATCGCCACCACTGTACGTAGATGCAAATAAAATATCGCGACCATTAGGCATGTAATAACTACAGGTAGTTCGGCCCATTCCGTTACTAATCATAGCGGGTTGATACGAAGAATCGCCGGCATAAGCCAAATCGAATTTGAAAATTTGATCGCATTGCAAACCCCACGCCGGGTTGTTACTTTGAAACGACAGGTATTGTCCGTTCGGACTGAAATATGCTTCGGCGTTATCGCCACCAAAAGTTAATTGGGTTAAATTTTTAAGGTGTTTTTCTTGGGCTAATAACAGCGATACCTGAAAACAACATACCCCAATAAAAAGAACGATTTTTTTCATAACGAACAAAAATACAACTCCTTGCACATTCCTCGCTGAGGGATTCTCACCCCAATGTAAAAATTATTTTACCGCTTCAACGGTATAACCTTGTTGGCGTAATAATTGCAAAACACCATTTTTGCCGGGCAAATGGGCGGCTCCCACGGCCACAAATACACTTTGCGTTTGCATGATAGCAGGCAAACGTTCAACCCAGCGTACATTGCGGTCTTTCAACAAGGCATCTTGGTTCAAATTCATTTCCGGACTCTTTTCCATCAATTGCAACAAGCCGTCAATGTCTTGTTTTTTATACAAGCCTACCATTTGCGCCATCGTCTTGTCGTTTTTACCGCTTTCATGAACACTTTCCAACAGCAGTTTCCGCATAGCATTCCGGTCTAAATTATCGAATAAACGCAATTGCTCATCGAAGGTTTCTAAACCGAGCACATGCATCCCTAATCGATCGGCTTGATTGCTTAAATTAGTTTCATAAGAGGCTTGTTCTTTGCATGCGAAGGCGCTGGTAGCAAACATCGATAAAAACAAAAACGGTTTATGCCCTTCCAACGGGGAAATATCCATGCCAACTATTTCGTTGGCTTTTGTTTTAAAATCGAGGTATTCTGCTTCCGAATCGAAATAGTTTCGCAACGTTATCCCTGCGGGCAGTTTCATACTATCTTGAAAATCGGTCAACATGCGCGGATCGGCAATATTCACTTCAAGCACTAATTGGTTGCTGGCCCGTAAGGCACTGTCCATGGCGGAAGTGAAAAAATAATCGTCTTTACAAATTAAATGGATGGTTCCCATTACGTAGGATGGTGCTGTTAATCCATGGCCAGAAATTCGCCATAAAAGACTTTTAGGCGACTTCAAGGATTTTTTTACGAATCGTTGTGCTGATGCTCCAAAAGGCATCCAAGAAATAACGAGGGCAACTAAGAATAGAAAATATTTACGCATACTGAATCGTGTATTCAATTTTTAAACCAAGAAGAAACGACTGACGGAATGGCTGATTATTCAGCCAATTGATAGATAGCGGGATAATTTCGGCCTAATCCATCGTAATCGAGGCCATAGCCAACCACAAACTTATTGGGGATAGAAAAACCAACGTAGTGCACATCGAGCGGATATTTCAAGGCATCGGGCTTTTGCAACAGTGTACAGATACGAACAGAGGCCGGATTTTGCTGCATCAGGGTTGGTATAAATTCCGTCATGGTTTTACCTGTATCAACAATATCTTCCACAATAATTATGTCTTTATCGTGCAGGTTTTCTTCAAGACCAATAGCTGTAATAACTGTTCCCGACGAGGATGTGCCTTTGTAAGATGCCAATTTAATGAACGAGATAGAAGCAGGCGTGTTGATGTGTTTAAACAAGTCGGCTGCAAACATGAAGGAACCATTGAGAATACCTATAAAAATGGGATTTTTTCCCATATAATCGGCGGTGATGGCTTGGCCCATTTCGCGAACACGCTCCGCAATTTGCAATTCGGTTAAATAAGGTTTAAACGATTTGTTGTGAACCTGAATGAGCATAACGTTATTTTTTAGGTTTTTTGGCCGGTGTTTTAGTTGCTGTGGGTTTAGGCTTTGCCACAGGTTTAGCCGTTGGCTTGGCCGCTGGTTTAGCCGCTGGTTTAGAAGGCAAGGTTGCCGTATTGGTAGTTGGCTTTGGCGGCACCACATTAGGTGTTGTAATTGGGGGCGACTCTTTATAGGGTCGTTCAGGCAGGGGGGTGTTTAATATCGCGTCGAATTTCTTGCGCAAATTTTTAACCGTGTCCGACACATTGGGCTCGTCGTAATTCGTAGTTGGAATAATAACTTCGGCTGGACGCATACGAACAGGAGGTGGTGTTGGCTTCGGCTTCGAAGTATCCACCTTTAAATGGGGAGGTAAATCAATCACTGGTTTTTGGTTCACTTGTTTATTCCCACCTGAAATAATTACCGGCGATTTTACAGAATCGCGACGAGGGGTTGGCGCCGGATCGCGCACCGGTGGAGGGGTTGCACTTGGCGTAGACACCTGCGATGGGTCGTAAACAATTTGATCGAATTTCTTTTTTAAATCTTTTACCGGGGCCGATAAATTCGGGTCGTTATAGGTTCGTTTAACTGGTGGCTGTTGTGTGGCCTTTGGTTCCACTTTATAGGTTGTTGTGGTTGTATTGGATGACGAGGATACCGCCGAAGCCCCATTCGCCGAAACAGTTTTTATAGGTGTCAAGGGATTGCTCGATAGCAAAGCTTCCGTACGACGTGCTTTTTCAATATCAATGATATCGCTGCTATTGGCAGGTTGCGTTCGACGAATTACGATGTTGGTATCGGGGTTGGTTTTAGCTACCACAACAGGTGCTGTTGCTTTTTGAGGTGTAACACTTACAGGAGTTTGAGTACCTACCACACTCGGATTGTCTTTTCGAACCGTGGCTGTTTGTGGTATGGCAGTCCGTTGAATTTTAATTACCGTATCGCGCGCGGAGGCTGTTGTTTTCGGCACATCGATTTTCGCTGTAACAACAGGCGAAATCAACTTGGGAGTATCTACGTTTACTTTGGGAGTTAGCACTTTAGGAGCTGCTACCGTTTTGGGCGAATCTACTTTCACTATCACTTTAGGCGCTACCACCACAGGCGCTTCGGCTTTCGGCGTATCGATTTTCGCTACCACGGGCGTAACCACTTTAGGCGCTACCACCACAGGTGCCTCCACTTTCGGCGTATCGATTTTCGCTACCACGGGCGTAACCACTTTAGGCGCTACCACCACAGGTGCCTCCACTTTCGGCGTATCGATTTGCGCTACCACGGGAGGTGTCGTCTTAGCAACAACAGGGCTCGGTGCCGAAACGATTGTAGTTACCGAACTTCTTCCTGCCACTTGGTTATCGGTAGTTTTGGGGTACGATATTTTTCCACTTTTTAAAACCACCCGTTCACCAGACATCACCTCTTGCTTAGGCAATAAATGATTGTACGCCATCAAACTATCTAAACGAATGGCTTCTTTTTGCGAAATCAATTGCATGGTTTCGCCATCGCGAACCAAATGGGTTTCATTTTGTCCTTCAGTACGTTTGGGTTCAATAAAAATGAACATATCGGATGGCAGTGGCCCATCGGTCAAGTCGTTTAAATAAAGTAATTTAGTGTATTTCACATTGTACAATACTGCTTTATCGAGCAGTATTTGTCCTTTCGAAGCCCAAAATCCTTTTAACCCTTTATAATCCACAACCACTAACTCTTGAATAGAATCGGAAGCGGGTTTGGTGGCCAACCATTCTTTATCGGGATTAGCGTTCGAAACACGGGTACCTTTCAATGCTTCAACACTATATTGTTGCAGTTCGTAGCGCTCAATTAAATCGGTAATTTTTCGAACATACGCCGGATTAGTAGCGTAGCCGGCTTGTTTCAAACCGGTTGCCCAACCAATATAATCGGTTTGTTCTAATTTAAACAAGTTAGCATACCGTGGACTTCCTTTTAAAAAATCGGAATGGTCCATGTACGACTTTTCTACGCTAGGATATTTTCTGAAACATTCTTGTCGCAGGTCATCGTCGTGTAAAACCGTATCACCACGCCACGACGATTTGCATTTGATACCAAAGTGATTATTGCTTCGCGAAGCTAAATCGCTGGTACCTGATGCCGATTCGTAGATGCCTTGGGCTAATTTTATGGCGGCAGGAACACCGGTGCGTTGTTGTTCACTCATGGCCAGTTGATAATAACGAGCAATGTAAACCCTTGTTTCTTGTTCGGGCTGTGCGATAGCAGACAAAACGAAGCCAAAGCACACGAGTATGATGATATTAAATGCTTTCCAAGTCATATTGATGAAATTCCAATCGAATCGTTTACCGATTCGGAGGCCTAAATTAGTATAAATTAATGGGCACGCTTCCAAAGCCATCAATTTTAGCGTTGAATTAGCAACTCATTGATAGTAAATAAACAGCTTCGTTGCCTCGAAACAAGTCAATACGTGTACCTTCGCCACGGAATATGAATTTGTTGTACTTGCAGGAATTATACCTCAATCACCCCGTTTGGAAAGGTTTTACAGAAGAAAAACTATTAAAAAACAAGGGTTCGGTAATAAGCCTGACACGGTTGCAGGCCTCATCAACAATGTTTGTGGCCACGCAATTGTTTAAATCGACCGCCTTGAATCATGTCTTTATTTACGACGATAAAGAGCAGGCGGCTTATGCCCAAAACGATTTTGAAACCTTAAGTCAGGCCTTGGATGTATGTTTATTTCCGGATAGTTTCAAACGAACGGGGCAGCCGGGCGAGCTGAACTCGAGCCATGTGATGCTTCGGGCCGAAACCTTGTTAAAATGGAATATACCCGAAGCCCGTCGCAAAGTTATATTCACCTACCCTGAAGCCCTGGCCGAACATGTGGTAAACAAAGAATCGTTTGCGAAGAACACCTTATTTATAAAACAAAATGAAAAATTAGACCTGCTTTTTTTAAGTGAGTTTTTAATTGACCTCGGGTTTAGTAAAACCGATTTTGTATACGAACCCGGTCAATTTGCTATTCGTGGTGGTATTGTAGATATTTATTCGTTCGGAAACGAATTCCCTTATCGTATTGAACTTTTCGATCAGGAAGTGGATACGATTCGCTTATTCAATCCGGAAACACAATTATCGGAGCGCCGCTTGTTGCAAGTAACCATTATTCCGAACATCGAAACCCGATTTGAAACAACGCAGAAAACGTCGTTGTTTGAAATACTGCCGGCCAATACTGTATTTTGGATACAAGATACTGAACGGGTTATTGAAAAAGTTCGGAAGTTGTACACCTTGGTGGAACAAAAGGGCATTATAGATTTACACGACATCAACGAGGAGGTTGTACAAGTTGGCCCAGCCGATTTTCTTTCGCCGGAGGCCCTAAAAAAACAATTACAACAACAAACCATTATTGAATTTGGAAAAGGCTATGCCGCCGAAACCTTATCAATGCCCACCCTCGAAACGGTTCAATTTAATACCAACGACCAGCCCTCGTTCAACCGACAATTTGAATTATTAATCAAGAACCTTCAAGAAAAAATAGCTGAACATTACAAGCTATTTATTTTTTCGGAGAATCCGAAGCAATTGGAACGGCTTCGTACCATTTTTTCCGATTTGAACGCCGATATATTATTCACGCCGATACCGAATGCCATCACGGGTGGTTTTATTGACCATGATATTCGGGTGGTATGTTATACCGACCATCAAGTTTTTCAGCGGTATCATAAATACAAAATAAAACAAGCTTACTCGCAAGGAAAAGCCTTGAGCATTCGTGCATTACACGATTTGCAACCCGGCGATTTTGTAGCCCATATCGACCATGGGATTGGCCGTTACAGTGGCTTGCAAAAAATAGATGTGAATGGCGTGATGCAAGAAGCTGTTCGTATTTTATATAAAGACAACGATGTTTTGTATGTGAACATAAATTCGTTGCATAAAATAACACGCTATACGGGCAAAGAAGGCACCGCTCCTAAAATTCATAAAATAGGTAGCGGGGTTTGGGACAAATTAAAAACCAAAACCAAAAAACAAATTAAGGATATTGCCGGCGATTTAATTCGCTTGTATGCCCTTCGAAAAGCTAGCAAAGGATTTGCTCATAGTCCGGATTCGTATTTACAAACCGAACTTGAAGCCAGTTTTATGTACGAAGACACGCCCGACCAAAGCAAAGCGTCGGCCGAAGTAAAACACGACATGGAACTGCCTGCCCCTATGGATCGCTTAGTGTGTGGCGATGTTGGATTTGGCAAAACCGAAGTGGCTATACGGGCTGCATTCAAAAGCGTAACCGATGGGAAACAGGCCGTTATTCTTGTCCCTACCACTATTTTAGCCTATCAACATTACCAAAATTTTAAAGAGCGCTTAAAAGACTTTCCATGCACGGTTGATTATTTAAATCGATTCAAAAGCAGTAAAGAAAAAAAGCAAACCTTAGAACAATTGGCTGCCGGCAAAACCGATATTATTATTGGTACGCATGCCCTTTTATCGAAAGATGTTACTTATAAAGATTTAGGCATTTTAATTATTGATGAAGAACAAAAATTTGGCGTAGCGGCGAAGGAAAAAATACGCAATATCAAAGCCGATGTTGATACCCTGACCCTAACGGCTACGCCCATTCCTCGCACCTTGCAATTTTCCTTGATGGGAGCGCGCGACTTGAGTGTCATTAATACCCCACCACCGAATAGACAACCGGTACATACCGAAGTAGCGATGTTTGGCGAAGAACTTATTCGGGAAGCCATTTATTTTGAAACAGAGCGGGGAGGACAAGTCTTCTTTATTCACAACCGCATTCAAGGCTTGAGCGAAATGGCGGGCTTGATACAGAAATTATGTCCGGATATTAGTATTGGCGTAGCGCACGGACAAATGCCCGGCGATGAATTAGAGGAAGCCATCCTCGATTTTATGTCGCAGAAATACGATGTATTGGTGTGTACCAACATTGTTGAAAGTGGCGTAGACATTCCGAATGTAAATACCATTATCATCAATAATGCGCATCAATTTGGACTAAGCGATTTACATCAATTACGTGGCCGTGTGGGGCGGAGTAACAAAAAAGCATTTTGTTATTTATTGGCGCCTTCGCTGAGCTTGCTTCCATCCGATTCGAAGAAACGTTTGC
>JBIKQE010000105.1:0-7362 GCA_044349815.1 Chitinophagaceae bacterium
ACGAGCCCGCCTTCAGTCGGGTGGAACAACAATAGAATATGACGACAATTCGCCAACGAATCACGAGCCCGCCCTCAGGCGGGTGAAACAACAATAGAACATAACGACAATTCGCCAACGAATCACGAGCCCGCCTTCAGGCGGGTGGAACAACAATAGAATATGACGACAATTCGCCAACGAATCACGAGCCCGCCTTCAGGCGGGTGAAACAACAATAGAATATGACGACAATTCGCCAACGAATCACGAGCCCGCCTTCAGGCGGGTGGAACAACAATAGAACATGACGACAATTCGCCAACGAATCACGAGCCCGCCTTCAGGCGGGTGAAACAACAATAGAACATAACGACAATTCGCCAACGAATCACGAGCCCGCCTTCAGGCGAGTGAAACAACAATAGAATATGACGACAATTCGCCAACGAATCACGAGCCCGCCTTCAGGCGGGTGAAACAACAATAGAATTGGAACGCATAACATTTTGCGTTAGTCAGCCCGCCCTCAGGCGGGTGAAACAATAATAGAAATATGAATCGTATAACACATTGCATTAGTCAGCCCGCCTTCAGGCGGGTGGAACAATAATAGAACATGACGACAGTTCGCCAACGAATCACGAGCCCGCCTTCAGGCGGGTGGAACAATAATAGAATTGGAACGCATAACATTTTGCGTTAGTCAGCCCGCCCTCAGGCGGGTGAAACAACAATAGAAACACTAATCGCATAACATTTTGCGTTAATCAGCCCGCCTCAGGCGGATGAAACAACAATAGAAAGCACCATTCGTTTTACGTTCTGCGAAGCGTATTCGCTTCGCAGGGTTATGCTGTTGCCTCCGGCAACAATGCAACAATGAATGAGCGCAGGAAACAGAGCGTAGCGGGTGCTTACGCGTGAGGGATGGAGGCGGTAGCTAGGCCAAGGGAGTGAACAGTGTCGGCAAACTGGGAGCAGTGAGAACCCCGAGGCCTACTATAGCCGAGAGCCCGACCCGAGGACAGGGAACTGTTCCAGCGAACATGGAATAGAGGTTCCGAGGGGCACGCCCAAGACAGAAAACAGTTTCAGGGAACGGAAACAGTGTTGGATTAATCAATAAACCCTTTCTCGCGCATCCAATCGTCGTTGTACATTTTGCCTACGTAGCGACTGCCATGGTCGTGCAAGACCACCACCACAAAATCATTCGGCGTGAGCTTGTCTTTCATTTGCACCAAGCCTTGTATGGCTGCCCCACACGATGAACCGCAGAACAAGCCTTCTTCGCGCGCTAAACGGCGACACATCAGCATCGATTCTTTATCGTAAATGGTTTCTAAATGATCGATGTAACGACGGTCGTAATTGTCGGGTATGAAATCTTCACCCATGCCTTCCACCGCATACACTTTCGCCAATTCGTGTTTTACTTCACCGGTATCGAACCAATGCTTCAAAATAGAACCATCCGGATCGATGCCCCATACTTTTACATTGGGGTTCTTTTCTTTCAAATACATCCCGGTGCCTACCAAAGTACCACCGGTGCCCGTGGAGGCTACGTAATGGGTTATTTTTCCGTCGGTTTGTTCCCATAATTCGGGACCGGTTGATAAATAATGCGCTTCGCGATTCGATAAGTTATTGTATTGATCGGGGTTCCAACCGTCGCGCTCTTTGGCAATGCGGGCGGCTACGGAATAATACGAACGTGGGTCTTCGGGGGCTACATCGGTTGGACAAACATGTACTTCAGCACCCATCGCGCGGAGGATGTCTACTTTTTCCTTGCTCATTTTCGATGCCATAGTAAACACACACTTATAGCCTTTGGTGAGGGCCACCAGGGCGAGTCCCATACCGGTATTACCGCTAGTACATTCCACAATGGTGCCACCGGGTTTGAGGGCGCCGCTTTTTTCGGCATCTTCAATCAACTTCAAGGCAATGCGGTCTTTGATGCTGTTGCCCGGATTAAAGTACTCCACTTTTGCATACACCGGACAAGGGAAATCGGCTGTTATGCGGTTTAATTTAATCAAAGGCGTATTGCCGATGGCTTCCACTATATTGTTGTACACACGTTTCATAGGGCGTAAAGGTAATAAAAATGCGGTGCTCGTCAAGGGTTTGGGGCGTTTAAAAATAAACGGGGGGTGTTTTAACCCCGACATAAATTGTCTGGGTGTAGGCTTACCTTTGTTTTTTAAATCGTGCTTTATGGCTGTAAAAGATTCCCTGCTTCGATACATGCATATTATTCATAAGCTGCGCGCTGCGCCGGCGAGTAGGGCCGATATAATGGTTTATTTGAACCGTAATGCTGAAATTCAAGATCGTAATTTTGATATTAGTGAGCGCACGTTCAAACGGGATCTCGACGATATTCTTGAATTATTTAAAGTAGATATCCGTTACGATTTTAAACGGCAAGTATATTATATCGACGACGATGGGGGGCTGGATGCGCAAAGTAGTTTGTTGGAAGCTTTTGATACTTTAAACATGCTTAGTTTGAGCGACGGATTGGTAAAACATGTTTTTTTTGAACGCCGTAAACCGCGTGGCACGGAACATTTGAATGGTTTATTGCATGCCATTCGGAATCGATGTCTAGTTGTGTTTGAATATAAAAAGTATTGGGATACGGTGCCCTCAACAAGAAACGTGGAACCGTTGGCCTTGCACGAATCGCAAAACATTTGGTATTTGGTAGCGCGCGAACCGCAATCGGATACCTTGAAAGTCTTTGGCCTTGACCGATTATCGGAGCTCGATATTACCCGAAAGAAATTTGTACTCCGCGAACCGGTGGATGTAAAAGCCTTGTTTACGTATTGTTTTGGGGTAGATCGCTTTGGGTCGAACCAACCTGAAATGGTGGAACTTAGTTTCGATGCGCACGAAGGCAATTATATCAAGGCATTGCCTTTGCACGAAACGCAAGAGATAGTAGTAGACAACCCCGATGAATTGCGTATTCGCTTGAAGCTGCATATCAGCTACGATTTTATTATGCAAATTCGTTCGCGGGGCGATCGGGTGAAGGTGTTGAAGCCTGCCTCGTTGCGAAAGGAAATTATTAAAAGTTTACACGACTCTTTGAATTTATATACCGCAAAAAAATAATAGTATGGCTATACCTAAACATCAATTATCGAAATCAACGTTTATGTACGGGCGCCAATGCGCCTTGCGTTTGTATTTGCATAAATTCCATCCGGAGCTAATTCCTCCTGTAGATGAGCAGCAGCAACAAATTTTTGATACCGGCACCAATGTGGGCTTATTGGCACAACAATTATTTCCGAATGGGGTAGATGCTTCGCCGGCCGACCCGTATTCGTATCAGAAATCGGTGGCCTTGACACAAAAATTATTGATGACCAATACCGTTATTTATGAAGCGTGTTTTCAATACGAAGGCGTATTGTGTGCCATCGATATGTTGGTGCAAATTCAAGGAAAATGGTATGCGTTTGAAGTAAAGAGCACGAACAGTGTGAAAGAACCCCATGTGGTGGATGCCGCTTTGCAATATCATGTAATTACCCAAAGTGGTTTGAATTTAGCCGATATATCGATTGTGCATTTTAATAAAAATTATGTTCGAAACGGCATGATTGATGTGCAGCAATTGTTTGCAGTCGAGTCGGTATTGCAGCAGGTAAAAGCCTTGCAGTCCGACATTCGCAAGAATATTCTTTCGCTCAAAAAAATGTTAGATAGCAAAGAGCGTCCCGACATTGCCCCCGGCCCCCATTGCAATAAGCCCTATGCTTGTCCGTTTATAGGATATTGCCAAGGCTTGCATCCATCAACCGACCCCGAGCCTGATATCGATGCCCTGCGGGCCGAAGAACCTGTTTACGATAAAAAGGCTTTACGCCACTGGTTGGGCGAATTGGAATTCCCTTTTTCGTATTTCGATTTTGAAACCGTGATGTATGGTGTGCCTGAATTTGACGCCTCATCGCCTTACCAGCCTATTCCTTTTCAGTATGTTTTGTTTAAGGAAACAGCCTCCGGACAAATTACCGAAATGGGATTTTTAGGCGATGGTAAAACCGATCCGCGCATACCCTTGATAGAGCAAATGTTGCGCGAATTGGGAACCAAAGGAAGCATCATATCGTGGTATATGACTTACGAAATTGGCATCATTCGTGGCTTAATTAGGAACTTTCCGCAGTATGCCACACGTTTAGAAGCCCTGATACCGCGCTTTGTTGATTTGATAGTTCCATTTCGGCAAAAGATGGTGCATGTGCCTTCCTGTTTGAACAGTAATTCCTTGAAAGTAGTGGTGCCCGAGTTTGTGCCCGAACTCGCTTACGATGACCTCGATATACAAGATGGGATGGCAGCTAGTTTCATGTATTCACAACTCCGTGCCATGCCAGTGGCCTTGCGCCGTAAAACGCGTCAACAACTCGAAGATTATTGTCGCCGCGACAGTTGGGCGATGGTGGCCATTTTAGAGAAGTTGGACGCGGCGGTGTAATGCAGCGTTTCGGCCCTTCCCAAACCATTCAGTATCTGCGTAACCTTTTCATCACACTCGCGTAACCTTTTGGTGACGGCGGCGTAACATTCGAGTAATACCTCTCTTTGACCTTTGTTCCATTAAAAAAACAAACGTATGAAAAGAGTTTTATCACTCATTACTGGTATGCTGGCCATTGTGGCAACCGCTACAGCACAAGCACCCGTTCGCAACATCA
Source organism: Chitinophagaceae bacterium (assembly GCA_044349815.1). Taxonomy (GTDB): domain Bacteria; phylum Bacteroidota; class Bacteroidia; order Chitinophagales; family Chitinophagaceae; genus OLB11. Next base: position 4,713 of record JBIKQE010000105.1, read on the forward strand.
GCGGCAACTTAACGGGCATTAACAATTGGAGCGCCGATACCATTTACAAACTCACCGGTAAGGTGTATGTGAAAGCAGGGGGTACCTTGAATATTGCTCCAGGAACTATTATCAAAGGCGATAAGAGCACTCCCGGTTCAGCATTGATTGTTTGCCGCGGCGGACAAATTTACGCTATTGGTGAAGCCACTCGTCCTATTGTATTTACATCGAGCGAAACACCCGGTAACCGCGCTATGGGCGATTGGGGTGGATTAGTTATTGCCGGTAATGCCCGTATCAATGTGCCTGGTGGTATTGGCACCTTCGAAGGTGGTAACTTAGCCAATCCGGACGGTAATGTATCGGATGGACAATATGGTGGTTTGAACGATTTAGATAATAGCGGTGAACTCCGTTATGTTCGTATCGAATACGCCGGATTTGCTTATGCACCAAACAGCGAATTGAATAGTTTAACCTTGGGTGGTGTTGGTAGCGGAACAAAAATTAATTACGTACAATGCAGCTACGGTCTCGACGATCATTTCGAATGGTTTGGTGGTAAAGCCGATGCCAAGTATTTAATTTCCTTCCGTGGTAACGACGACGATTTCGATACCGATTTCGGTTTCAGCGGTAAAGTACAATTTGGTGTTTGTTTGCGCGATACAGCCGTAGCCGATGCCGTTTCGGGTGCTATGGCCTTCGAAAGCGACAACGATGGTGCCGGCTCTGCTAATGGACCAAAAACTCGTCCGGTGTTTTCAAATATGACCTTAATCGGACCTCGTTTTACGCCAACAACTACCTTCGATCCGAATTTCCGTCGTGCCGCGCATATCCGTCGTAACTCAGAGTTAAGTGCCTTTAATTCTATCTTTATGGGCTGGCCTACCGGCATCAAAATTGATGGTGATAGCTGTCAACGCAATGCCGATAGCGCTCGTATCCGTATCAAAAATTCAGTGGTGGCCGGTTGTCCGCTCAGCCTCGATTCTACCGCAACAACAACGTCGTGGGGAATCTCAAATTGGTACAATCAGGCAGCGAACAGCAATACTATTTACACCGCTAATACCGATGTGCAATTAAGCAACCCATTTAATTATAATAACCCCGATTTCCGTCCGGCTGCCGGTTCGCCTATGTTGAGTGGCGCTTCATTCACCGATGCCTTTTTAGCTACAGGATTCACTACCGTAGCCTTCCGCGGCGCATTTGGTACCGAAAACTGGACAGCAGGTTGGTCAAACTTCCGTCCCGATACCGTATCGTATACAACCGGTTATTTCCCATTAAGCATCACCAATACACAAGTGAATGCCCCTGAAATGACCTTGTACCCTAACCCTGCACAAAATGACGTGGCCTTGGCTATCACCATGCCTGAGTCGCAAAACATTACGGTAGTGGTACGTAACGTACAAGGACAAGTATTGAACCAACAAACAATCAATGCTAACAAAGGTTTCCAACGTATTGTACTTGGCACCCAAACACTGGCTAATGGCTTGTATTTGGTAGAAACAACCGGAACAGGTTGGAAGCACACACAAAAATTGAATGTAGCCCACTAATTCTTTTTCGTTTTGTAGTGATATAATTAAAGTCCTCCGCAAGGGGGACTTTTTTTTGAAGCGCATCAGCGTACTCCCCTCAGCTAATTTCCCGCTATCCGTCGGCCTGCCCCCGCTTCGTGCCTCGCGGGCGCGATGCCTCCTACTATCGGGGCTATTCCCTCATCGTCCAATTCATTCTGATTCTCCTACTCCTTCTGCTTCTAACTCCCTATTTCTAACTATTCATTCTGTTTCTCCTACTCATTCTCTTTCTGCTTTTGTTTCTAACGCACTGTTTCAAACTATTCATTCTGATTCTCCTACTCATTCTGCTTCTAATCCTCCCTGTCAATTCCGCGGGTGCCCTACGGAATAACATACACCCACCGCCTCATGCCGAAGGCATACCTCTATAACACCCATCACCAATCAACTTCGTATCCTCTGTGATAATTACGCCTCGGGCGGCCACAAGGGCACGCCCCTACAAAACCGTTCCCTGACACTGTTTCTGTACCTGAATAGCAACACGTTGGCGAATGCAATTCGCCCCTACCTCTGTGAAATCACCTCAATTTCTCTGTGATAATCAGCGAATGCAATTCGCTCCACCGTAACTCATACACCCACCGCCTCATGCCGAAGGCATACCTCTCCAACACCTATCACCAATCCACTTCGTATCCTCTGTGATAATTACGCCTCGGGCGGCCACAAGGGCACGCCCCTACAAAACCGTTCCCTGACACTGTTTCTGTACCTGAATAGCAACACGTTGGCGAATGCAATTCGCCCCTACAGCCCAATAATTAAATAACTAATAATCATTCCGTCATTCAATGCTGTAATCTTGTTATCGTGCCACGAGCCTATTCAAATAAAACGTCCCAAACGGCACCAACGACAACACAAAGGCTTTTACCGCCCCCATCAAGGTCATTTTTTTCTGTACCAACAACCAGGCAATCATAAATATAAAAGCTACAAACAAGATGCCATGCAAACTCCCCACCATCCGAACCGCTTGCGGTAAATCGAAAAAATATTTCAAAGGCATAGCAATAACCAACAACACCAAATAACTGATGCCTTCCGCATGGCCTACTTGT
>JBIKQE010000106.1:0-7358 GCA_044349815.1 Chitinophagaceae bacterium
CGAAATCGAGCAATTTTTCGGCAAAATAGGCTTCGCCCCATCGCCAATCGATGAGCAAGTGTTTGGTTAAAAACGAGGCTACCACCATGCGAACGCGATTGTGCATCCAACCGGTAGCATTCAATTGCCGCATGCCCGCATCCACCAACGGATAGCCTGTTCGGCCTTCGCACCATGCGGCGAACTCTTCAGTATTATTTCGCCAAGGTATCCGATCGTAAGCGGGTTTAAACGATTCGGAAACTACACGCGGAAAATGCCACAAAATTTGTTGATAGAACTCGCGCCATATTAATTCGTTCAAGAATTTTTCGTTGTGTTCGCGAGCGTATGTCACCAATTTGCGGTAACTCAAGGTGCCAAAACGTAAATGAACACCCAATTGCGTGGTGCCATGTATGGACGGTATATCGCGGGTTTCGTGGTAACGATTGATAATGTCGCGCACTTCGGGGGGCGTTACCGATGGGGTGTCTACTTCTTCAAAACCAAGCTCGTTTAAGCTGGGCATTGGGTGAATGCCATCTTGCAATTGTGGCAACAACGTTGTTGAATCGGCAGGCACCAAACGCTCGGGCGCCTCTGCCAACGCTTGTTTCCAACGTTTGCTGTAGGGCGTATAAACCACATACGGTTTGCCATCGTCTTTTACAATCTCGTTTTCTTCAAACAGTACATGGTCGCGCAGACGGTGAAAGCGAATGTTTTTAGTGCTTAATAGGGCCTCCACCGCGCCATCGCGTTCATGCGCATAGGGCTCGTAATCGTGGTGGGTGTACACCGCTTGCGTGCCATTGCCCACAGGTAAGGAAGCAAAAAAATCGGCCGGCGTTTGGTGGTGTACCCGAATGCTTTTGCCCATAGGCGCCAATTCGGTATTCAATGCTTGTAAACGCTTGTGTAGAAAGGCTACACGCGCATCCTGCCGAGGTAAACTGTCCAAAATATGCGGGTCGAAAAGAAACACAAGCTCAACGTGGCTATGGTGCTTTAACGCCTCCGCCAATGCCCGATGATCGTGCAACCGTAAATCGCGGCGTAACCATACCCATGCCTTTTTTTCCATAGCACAAGATTAATTCATTGTGCCCAATTCGCCCCTAACGCCTTTCCAATAGCCCATAAAAATGCATTTTGATAAGGAAAAAAACGCAAACAGGCCTTTTTTTACGTACATTTGCTCCCCCTAATTACCTGTCCATGAAGTTATCGCAATACGTTTACGATTTACCCCAAAACCTAATTGCCCAATCGCCGGCTAAAAACCGTGAAGACAGTAAGTTGATGGTCTTTCACAAAGATTCGGGTAAAATTGAACACAAACATTTTCGCGATATCCTCGATTATTTCGACGATAAAGACGTTATGGTGGCCAATAATACCAAAGTATTCAATGCCCGCTTATACGGTCGGAAAGAAAAAACCGGGGCCAAAATTGAAGTGTTTTTACTCCGCGAACTCAACAAGCAAAACCGCTTGTGGGATGTGGTGGTTGAACCCGCCCGTAAAATTCGTGTAGGCAATAAATTGTATTTCGGCGACGATAATTCGCTTGTGGCCGAGGTAGTCGATAATACCACCTCGCGCGGTCGTACTATCCGTTTTTTATTCGAAGGTTCGCACCAAGAGTTAAAAACGATTCTCGACAACATGGGCGAAACCCCCTTGCCACGTTATATCAAACGCAAACCCGATGCGAGCGATAAAGACCGTTACCAAACTGTGTATGCCAAACACGAAGGGGCTGTAGCCGCTCCGTCTGCCGGTTTACATTTCAGTCGCGAACTCGTAAAACGCCTCGAAATCAAAGGCGTTCGCTTTGCCGAAATTACCCTTCACACCGGCTTGAGTACCTTCCGCCCCATTGAAGTGGAAGACATCAGCAAACATAAAATGGATGCCGAGTATTATTCCGTGGAAGAAGCCGCTTGCAAAGTAGTGAATCGCGCCAAAGAAGAAGGCCGCCGCGTTTGCGCCATCGGTACCTCCTCTATTCGTGCTATGGAATCGTCGGTAACTACCACGGGCATGTTGAAGCCAAGCAGTGGTTGGACCAACATCTTCATTGCGCCCCCCTTCGATTTCTCCTTGAACAATTCATTAATTACCAGTTTCCATTTACCCAAAACCAGTTTGTTAATTATGACGGCTGCCTTTATGGGGTACGAACAAGCCATGGAAGCTTACAAAGTAGCCATCAAAAACAAATACCGTTTCTTCAGCTACGGCGATGCCTTGTTGGTGATTTAATCCAGTTCAATATTATTTTGAAAACGGGAGCGAAAGTTCCCGTTTTTTTTATTTCCTCGCTCCCTTACTGTTCCCTTACAAGGTTTCTGTCACTGTTAATCCCGTCGCATCCCTCACGCGGGTTACTGCATCGATTATTATTTTTGCTCATTCCAAAAGGCTAGGTTACTTTTAACCATAGCCATTTTATATGTCAAGAAATATTACAAGATGACCTTATGAACCGTACCTTCCTTACCATATTAAAAAAGAAACTTAGCTACGGCAGTACCCGCTCCGTACTTTTGAATTGTGTGCCCGGTCGCTTAATCAGTCGCGTGGCCCTATCCGATTTTAATTTGGCTACCCCCGGCGCCGCCAATGCCTTCCTGCAAAAATTACTCAACGAAAAAGCTTTCGCGTTTACACTTCCCATTCCGTTTCAAGATATCCTCGAAACAATGACGGAAGCCGAAAAAGAGGCCTGCATCAAAGCCAATGGTGAAAAAACAAAACTTGAAAAACGCTTATCATCCCTCCAATACGATCAAGATGATTTTGAAAAAGAATATGGCGTTCAAACCTTCGGTATCGGTTTCCCCCTCATCATTCGCCGCAACCCCAACGACCTCACCAAACTTATTTGCGCCCCCTTGTTTATTTGGCCTTTGCAAATTAAAAAAAGCTATACCCGCAACCGCGAATGGATGTTGGTGCGCGATCCGGAACAAGGCATTCGCGTAAACGAAGCCCTACGTTCTTACCTTAAAACCGAACAACACATCGAGTTGCCTTTACCCGACGATTCAGTGCTCGATGATAGCCTCTTAACCACCGATGAACTCAATGCTTTTTTGCTTCGCCTCCAAGCTATATGGCCCGATATTCAAGTGCCCCCCAATGGTTGGGAGCCAACACAATTGCCGGCCCAACTCGATCCGCAAAAAGAATCAGCCACCCAAGCCCGCATTGTGTCGGAAGGGGTATTCGCTTTGTATAAAAACCTAAAACAAAGTTTAATTCAAGACATCGAAATACTGTTAAGCGAAAACCAAGCATCCCTCGATCGCGATCCACTTGATGCCTGGTTTCATAAAAGCAGTCCGGTAAATGTCGATCCGAGTCAGCATGCCGTATTGCGTTCCCTCGCCAAAGAAAATAGGGTGGTGATTCAAGGTCCACCCGGTACGGGTAAAAGTCAAACCCTCACCGCCATCATTGCAACCGCCCTCACCAACCGAAAAAAAATTATGGTGGTGTGCGAAAAGCGAACGGCCTTGGAAGTAATTTACAATAACCTCATCAAACGCTTTCCGTTTTTACAACCGGCTATTGCCTTTGTGGAAGATGTTACTAGCGATCGTCAAACCATTGTTCGCCAATTTCGTGAACGCGAATCAACCATGCCCAAAGCCTTGTCGGACGCCCTCGTGGGTATGGCCCAACAAGAATCCGATCAATTTGAAATCATGATTGCTTCCTTGGAATCGAACTACGATACCTTGCGAACAAAAATAAAAGACAATAAACGTTGGGCCGATTGGGTAGCCGAATGGTTGTCGGCCAAAGTGCCTAGCGCAGATGCACCCGGCTACGAAGTATTAGCTCGGTATATTCCTGCTGAAAATCCACAAAGTGTATTAGCCCAACAAACGGCGTGGTTGAAAAATGCACAAAAGGCTTGGACCACCCATCGTGGTTTTACCGAACCGGTAGCCACCTATTTTCAACCCGATTATAAAAATACTGCCGCCGATGTAATTCGCCAATTACGCGCTTGGCAATACGAGTTAACGAACTTAGCAAAACAATGGCAAGAACGCGTTGCCAACATCGAGAAGAGCTGTCTGCAACAAGCTCAAACGGAATGGCAACCAACCTGGGAGGCTGAACTCACAGCATGGCAGGAGGCCTTGGCTACCATCGGTTCGCAATTAGCCAATCCGTATTCGGTATCGGTGGTGGATAGTATGCGTTTATTGTTCAACAGCCGTGCCGCCGAAATCAAACAAGCTTCCGCAACAGCGCAATCGCTTCAACAACAATTTACAACGCGCTCCGAACAATGGGGAGGAACAAGGTCCGAAAACCCATCCGATTATCGTCAACATTTTCCCTTGTGGCAAAAAGCTGCGCAAGTAGAATGTTTCAATAAAAGCATGGCTTCCGATACTCGCTTGCAAACCGATCAAGCACGTATTGTGCAAGCCTTAACACCCATCCAAAAGGGGATGCAATCCATGCTAATAACGCCCACTTGGCCAACGCATTTAAGTGAGCAGCTTGAGGCTATGAATACGTTGCTTAAGGAGCTTATGCAACACGAGTCGGCCATAACAGCGTATTGGCAGTGGCGCGATGCAGAAGATACATCGGATGCCAACCTTAAAACTATTTTGCCTCATTTACAAGAACATGCTTTCTCCAATTGGGCCGAAGCCTACCGTCTGGCCCATATTTATGCTTTGTTGCGCCAGTACCATACGCAACATGCTTTAATGCGCGACGAAACGGCTTTAGATACCGTACGCACCGTAATGCATCAATTGGCCGGAGTGCAAGAACAAGCCATGGAGCAATACATTCACAACCAATTTGCAGCGGGCTTACGGGGTATAATACAACAAGGCATTGAACCTAAAAAATTGTACAACCTCAAAGGCAGTGCCGGAACAACCCGTAATTCCCTTCGTAAAATTGTACAGTTTGCCCCCGAAGCCTTTTTGCAATTACACCCCTTGGTATTGGCCAACCCCTCAACATGCAGTTCTCTCTTCCCTATGCAATCGGGCTTTTTCGATTTGGTTATTTTCGATGAAGCCAGTCAGTTGCGTATTGAAGATACCTTGAGTGCCTTGATTCGTGGAAAGGCGGTGGTTGTATCGGGCGATAGCCAACAAATGCCCCCATCGTCGTATTTCGAGTCGAATAATTTATTGTTAGACGATTCTGATTTGTCCGACGATTTAAACGCGCTATCGGAACAAGATCGCCTATTGGAAGAATCGAATTTAGAAATGGCCGGAAAGGAATCGTTGTTGGAGTGGGCCATTGAAGAAGGGTATTGCGAAACCAGCTTAGATATGCACTATCGGTCGCGCCACCCCGATTTAATTGAGTTTTCAAACACCTGTTTTTATCGCTCCCGATTAGTTCCCATGCCTGAAACGCATACCGATATTCCCATTCGCTTTTTTCAGGTTGATGGGGTATACGATAAACGGGTGAATGAAAAAGAAGCCGACGAAATTATACGGATGTTACAAACCGAAATACCCGACGATGTTTCGGTAGGGGTGGCTACCTTCAACTTAACCCAACGGAATCTGATACTCGATAAAATTAGTATAGCCCGCACGGAAGATCCCGACTTCAACACCAAGATGAGTGCCCTCGACCAATTAGGGTTCTTTGTTAAAAACCTCGAAAACATTCAAGGCGACGAACGCGATATTTTAATGCTGAGTACCACCTTCGGTAAACGAGGGGATGGAAAATTCATCATGAACTTCGGACCCATTACACAACGAAATGGTCACCGTTTATTAAATGTAATTATTACCCGTGCCCGTTCGAAGGTCTTTGTATTTACATCTATCCCCGCCGATCGACAAACCGAGTACCGTCAAGCCGTTGAAGCCGAAGGTCGGGTAAGTGGCAAATCGGGCTTGTTGGCTTATTTAGAATATGCTCGTTTAGTAAGCGAAGGTCAAACCCAAGCGAAGCTCGATATGCTGAAATTTATTCAGATGCAGGTGAATAAATCGATGTTTGAACGCGGCAACGCCATGGGCCTTACCGAATCGCCCTTCGAGGAAGAAGTTTTTCAATATTTGGCCGAACAAATAGGCGTCCAGCGCTTGGTACCACAGTTCAAATGTGGAGGATTCCGCATCGATTTGGTGGTAACCTTGCCCGGGCAGGAACGTAATATTGCCATCGAATGTGATGGGGCGGCCTATCATAGCGACGAATTAACTTGGCACCACGATATTTACAGGCAACAACAATTGGAAGGTCAAGGTTTTGTTTTTCACCGCATTTGGTCTACCCGTTGGTGGGAAAATCGTACCGCCGAAGAACAACAATTAATGGCCTTTATCCAAAATCTTGAAGCCACTGCGTAATAAAGGTTACATGGCATTGGTTTTTATTACCGCATCTTTGTACTTTCATAAGCAACATGCAGTATATCGCGTTTCTTTTAGCTACCCTGGTGGGTGTATCATTAGGGTTAATTGGTAGTGGTGGTTCTATTTTAACCGTACCTATCTTGGTTTACATTGTTGGTATTGAACCCATGTTGGCTACCGCCTATTCCTTGTTTATTGTAGGTACCACCGCCTTGGTAGGAGGCATCCAAAATGCCTTAAACAAACAAGTAGATTTTAAAACCCTCTTGATTTTTGGGGCACCCTCTATTTTGGCCGTATATGGCACCCGTAAATGGCTTATGCCCCTCATTCCGGATCCTGTAATGGCCTTGGGTTCGTTTACAGTTACTAAATCAATTGCCTTGATGTTGTTATTTGCGGTTATTATGATTTTGGCTTCTCTGTCGATGATTCGTACCCCTAAAACAACAGCTCCAATCGATGAATCGGCTCCTTTGCGCTATAATTACCCCATGATTTTATTGGAGGGCACCGTGGTAGGTGTGTTAACCGGATTGGTGGGGGCCGGTGGCGGATTTTTAATTATTCCGGCATTGGTATTGTTGGCTAAAATGCCTATGAAATTAGCGGTGGGGACATCTTTATTTATTATTGCAACCAAATCGTTGATTGGGTTTATTGGCGATTTGCAAGGCAGCGAAGTGATTGATTGGCGATTGTTGGGAGGGTTTACATTCTTTGCTGTAGTAGGCATTTTTATTGGTATTTTACTTTCAAAACGAGTGCCTTCGGCCGGACTCAAAAAAGGGTTCGGATGGTTTGTTCTGGTGATGGGTATTTATATTGTATTAAAAGAAACCTTGTTTAAATAAACAGGGCATTGTAAATTCAACATCTATGTGACATTTATCACGTTCATTAAACAACACTATTTTTAACTTTGTAAAAATTCAATTTTATGCATATTGAACAAATTTATACAGGCTGTTTGGCGCAAGGCGCATATTATATTAC
>JBIKQE010000107.1:0-7317 GCA_044349815.1 Chitinophagaceae bacterium
TGCCTTTAACCAACGAAATTTTATCGCCCTTGGTTTCGGTTGTGCCATTGCAATTGCTTTCGTACCATATTGCCTTGCTTCGTGGTTGTAATGTAGATCAGCCGCGTAATTTGGCGAAATCGGTTACCGTGGAGTAAACAAAACTTAACGAATAAAAAAACGCCTCGCTGTTGCGAGGCGTTTTTGTTTGTAAAAGATATTACGAGCGTGGCTGCCAAACGGTTTCGGTGCCTTTGTTCAGATGAAGGATGTAACGTGCTAGAGTAAACAAATAATCGGACAAGCGATTTAAATATTGAATCACCATAACGTCTACAAATTCTTGCTCTAATTGCATGCCAACACAAATGCGTTCGGCTCGGCGGCAAACACAGCGTGCTACATGGCATTGCGAAGCTCCTAAGTGGCCGCCCGGTAAAATGAAATTCTTTAAGGCGGGTAAGGTGGCATCCATCCGGTCAATTTCTTGTTCCAAGCGGGTGATGTCTTCTGCTTTTAAATCGGGAATAATCATTTTGGTTTCTTTCGCCGGATCGCAAGCTAGCGACGAACCAATGGTAAACAAACGATCTTGTATTTCGTTAATCATGGTCCGCGATATTTCATCGCTACATTGGTCGTATACACAACCCAATTGCGAATTTAATTCATCAACCGTGCCATAGGCTTCAATGCGAATATAGTTTTTGGGAATGCGGGTTCCACCAATTAATGATGTAGTGCCATCATCGCCTGTTTTTGTATATATTTTAAACGACATGTAATTTGCTTGAGGCACAAATATACAAGCAAAACATCCGTGGTATTGAACAAGTCTAATACCTTCTCTTTAAGGGCTATTTGTTGGACATGTGCACTGCCTGTAAGGTCTTTGCAAAATCAGCCAAATCGGTGCTCTGCCAATCGATGCTTGGATGCGCTTCGGTGCGTGGGGAGGTGGTGTTTACATACACCGTTTTCATGCCCAAGTTCTTTCCAAATTGCATGTCGCTGATATTATTGCCTATCATCACACTCTTAGCAAACTCGATGCTCGGGAAGTCGCGTTGGGCTTGTAAGCCCATGCCGGTATTGGGTTTGCGATCTTCGGCATCGTTGCTTAATTGGGGCGCGAAATAATAGGCATCTATGGCGCCCCCCACGTTTGCCAATTGTTCCGAGAGATTATCATGAATGCCTTGCAAATCGGCTACGCTCATCAAGCCTTTACCAATACCACGCTGATTGGTAACTACCACAACCAGATGAAAAACCCGATTAAAAAACGCAATGGCTTCTGCGGCCCCATCGTATAAATGCAATTCATGCGCATTCCGAATATAATCGTTTTCTTTTTCACGATTTATCACCCCGTCGCGATCTAAGAATAAAGTCCAGGTGTTATCTATTTGTGCTAGGAAATTCATGATGGCGTATTAAACAAAGCCGGTATGTCGGTTTGTGCTTTTTCGTAATCGGAAGGTATACCAATATCAATAAAATAACGGTCTTGCACCAAGCCAAACATATCGCGTTCGCGTATCATCTTCTCTAAATAATCTTTTTCGAACGAAAACTTTTTTGGAAAAGGAATATTCAAAAACGAATGACGGTAAATGCAATACACGCCGCCATTGATGAGGCCGGAAGCCCCGGGTGTTTTTTCGGCAAAGCCCGTGATGTGTTGTTCGGCATCTACTTGCACCAAGCCATACCGGTCGGCATTAGACATGGGTTTCAATGCCAAGGTGCAATCGGCCATGCGGCTTTCTTGAAAATACGACATGGTATCGATGTCTACATCAAAAAACGTATCGCCATTTAATACAAAGAAATCGTCGGTATCGCAGTAGGGGAGGGCATTCATGATAGCACCGCCTGTTCCTAAGGGTTCTTCCTCTACCGCAAAGTCGAAGGCAAATGGAAAGGCATCGCGGTTGTTCATCACATAGTCTTGCACCATTTCGCCTTTATAGCCAATGGCAAAAACCACTTTGCAAAAATGAAAGCGTGCGAGGTATTGTCCAAGATAATGTAAGAAAGGTTTGCCGTTGATATCCGCTAAACATTTTGGTTTGTCGGCCACCACATCGCGCAAGCGAGTGCCTAAACCGCCGGCTAAAATTATACAATCTCTATGCATGGTTGAAATAGCGTTCTTCCACCAATTGGCAAATAATGTGGCCTAATAGAATATGCGACTCCTGAATGCGCGGTGTATCGTTGCTAGGCACATTAAATAAATAATCAGACAAGCCTTTCATGGCGCCGCCGCCTTCGCCGGTAAAGCCAATAGTATGCATTTGTTTGGCACGGGCCGATTCGAAGGCTTTTACAATATTCTTTGAATTGCCGCTGGTGGATAAACCAACTACTACATCGCCGGGGCGACCAATACCATCAATCATGCGCGCGTAAACCACATCGTAGCTGTAATCGTTGGCTACCGCTGTGAGGTACGAGGTATTGCAATGCAAGGCTTCGGCGGGTAAAGCTTGACGGTCGGTATAAAAGCGTCCGCTGAATTCGGCGGCTAAATGTTGCGCATCGGCGGCACTGCCCCCGTTACCACAAAATAATACTTTTCCGCCTTGCTGAAAACACTGCGCAATTAACGTAGCGCAGGTGTCCAATTGTTCCAACAACACCGGGTTATTTAAAATGGCGCTTTTCGTATCGATAGAAGCCTGTATAATGGCGGCAATTTTTTGTGTAAACATAAGAAAACAAAGTTACGGGTAATTACGATTATTGTGGTCTGCTCGCTGCTTGCATCAAGCGTTGCGCTTCGGCCGTATTGCCTTGCTGCATGTATATCTGCGCCATGCGTTGATAGCAGGCCGCTTGTAATTGCGGATCTTGAGCCGCCGTATTTAAGTTTTGCAAGGCTTGTTGTGCATTGCCCATGCCCAATTGCGCTTCGGCCAGGTAATAAAAACCTTGTAAAAATTGCGGATTCTTTTGAAGCAAGTTTACCAAAACAGCTTGTGCTTGCGGGTATTTTCCTTGTTGTACCAACAATATACCGTACATGTTTTGTACTTGCGGGTTGTTTGGGTCGGCTTTGTACGCTTGTTCAATGTAGGCTTGGGCCACATTGCTTTTGCCGCTTTGCATGGCTACTTGCGCCGCTGTAGCCAACACATCGGTATTGCCGGGGTCTTTTTGTAAATATTTTTCGAAATACACCAAGGCACTATCGGGTTGTTGTTGTTCTAAAAATTGCATGGCACGCATATCGTCGTGCGAAGGGCGCTTCATTAAAATACATAAGGTATTGCCTTGCACTTGCGCTTTATAAATGGTCGATGACGGCATCCAAGAACCTTGTTGAATATCGGTTTCAGGAATCAAGGCAATATGAAACAAGGCATAGTCCCAATTTTTTTGATTCCGCTCGGGGAAACGTACATAATCAACCACCACGTTTTTGTTGTTCTTAAAATAATGCGTCAGAATATGGGCGGCATTGGAATATAAACGAACCGTATCGCCGGTCTTGATTTTTTGAAGTTCGTTGGCTTTAAACCAATCGGCAGCTTGCTTTACACTGTTGTAGTAATAGTCTACTTCGTATTGACCATACGCGCCCTTTACACCTCCCACCAATTGGTTGTGATAAGTTACGGTATTGGGGAAGGTAGAGGCCATAAAATACAAAGGGTCGAGCAATAAGAATCCCAGTAAGCCCGCACCGGCCAATTGCATGTTGCGGCCCTGCATCCAAGCCATCAGTTGATCCCAACCAAAGGCGGCCATCACCATCAACGACGGAAAAATAAACAATACATGGCGCCAGGCATGATACACATTGGCGTGCGTGTACAAAATGTACAAAAACGGAAACACACCCGTGAACAATACAAAATACAAGGCAGGCGCTTGTTCGTGTTTACGGAAGCCCCATATAAACGGAAGCATCAACACCAAGCCGGCCAAAACCGCAAAGGTATTGGTAATCACAAAACTCTTGGGTAAAAAACTCAAAGGCAATTCGCCCGAAAACTGTTTGGTGCCTTCGTACAATTGGCGGAGGTTTACTTTGAAATTACTCATTTCGCTGAGGGCTGTGAGCGGATTGCTAATGGGATTTTGAATACCGTAAGGCCACAGCAAACTGCCACACAAATAACCCAACACTGCGGTTATAGCCAGCGGCTTTACATACTGCATCAAATTGCGCGAGCTGTTATTTTGAAACCAACGAGGCACCATGCTGTGCAATACAGCAAAAACTCCTAAGTAGGGTAATAACAAAATACCACCTACCCGAATATTAATGGTGGCACCAATACAAAGAATCACCCATAAATAATCGCGCCACGAGGGTTTTGGCAAGCGGTCGAACAAGCGAAGCATAAAATAGATAGCCATAATGTAGGCGGTCGCAAAAGGCACGTCTTTCGGGTTGTTCATGGCATGCCCCATAAAGAAGGGCGAGAGCGCCATTAACAGCGTGCCAATCAAGGTTGCACGCATACCCAAGAGGCGTTTCAGAATACGGCCAACAAAAACAATTGCCAAGAACCCGGCCCACGCATTCAATATATGGCGTGTGGTATATTCATCAAAGGGCGAAACCTTGTTGACTAGGGCACAAATTAAGTCGAACAAGCCCCCATAATATTGAATCACATTATCGCGGTTGTAATTGTATACCCCGGCAGCATTCAATTCGTCGGAGCTGCGAAACACTGAACGGTCGGAACCAAACGACGATATAAATTGCCAAATGGTTTTTCCGTACTCGTTCATATCCACTTCGTCGCCACTGATACCGTACGAAAAACTCATGATGGTCATGGCCACCATAAGTAATCCCCACAAGGCATACAAGGTAATGGGTTTTTCGAAGATGGATTTGCCAGATAAATGAAGATTAGAAGCCATATTAGCGTATTCAGAATGTCAAAAATAGCACAAGGAGGGCATATTGGCGGGGTGTAATCGGCTTTTGTAGAACTTCGTCAAGATATACGCTTTGAATTTTCGTAAGATTAACAAACAAAGGGTAGGGTTAATGCAACGTAGAATTATCTTTGAACAAATTTTACACTCATGAAAAAAATCGTTTTATCTTTTGCGAGCGTGCTGGTAGCTGCCGGTATGGTATCGTGCAATCAAGGACAGCCTATGGATGCGGCTGCCATTCAAGCTAAAGTGGACGAAATGGCCGCTAAGCGTATTGAAGAAGTAACAAAAACAGCCGATTTAGAATGTCAAGCGCGTATGGTAACTGAAGTTAAAGCCTTGGCCGATTCGATGGTTAACGCGGCTAAAGCCACTGCACAAGCTAAATAATTTTCAACCCTTTTAAACAACGAACACATGAAAAAGTTACATTATATTTTAGCGCCTTTTATGGCTGCTGCCGTTTTAGTGTCTTGTAATACACAACCTGCCGGTCCAACTGATGCTGAATTAACAGCGCAAGTGGATGCCAAGGTAGAAGAAGTAAAAGCGAAATTGAAATCGGATTGCGACGCGAACTTACGCAACGCTGCTTCGATGATGAAAGATAGCATTTTGATGAGTGCTGCAACAACAACTGCACCTGCGGCTGCAAAGCCAGCTCCGGTTGCCGCCAAGCCAACGCCTAAGCCAACACCGAAGCCCGCTCCGGCGCCAGTTAAACCGACGCCGGCTCCTGTGAAACCAACACCAGCTCAAGTTCAAGCTCAAGCACAAAAAGATCGTTTTGACAACAATGGTCAAGTGAAAGTAACAGCTGAAAAAACAAAAGAACAACAGGATCGTTTTAATAATAATGGGGCTGTAAAACCAACCGAAAACAAAACGCAACAACAACAAGATCGTTTCAATAACGGCGGTCGTTAATCGTTTTTGTTTATATTTTTAAAGAAAGGGGCTTCGGCCTCTTTTTTTATTTGGGAAGCGTTGATGTTTTTAATGGGGTCAGCTTCTGTCCATTCCCCATCTTCGTTGCGTCGCACACTGCAGCAGCATCGCAAACTTCTTCTCTCTTCCAATTCATTATTGGCAGGCAGATAAAATATGTTTGCATTGTATGTTACAAAGTAAATGGTTTGTTTAAGAATCATAGGGCTCTTGCGGCGATGCCTCTAGTGGTGCGGCCCGAACGGAGCGTCGCAATTTCGACCGTTAAGGGTAGTTCGCTGACCTCAAAAAAAATGTTTAAGGCATAAAAAAGGGATGAAGTAACTTCATCCCTTTTTTAATTTTTTAAGTTTGATTACTGCCAAGTTCCAGTGTAGTTTAATACCTGGTTTGTAGCACTAGTCAACGTATACGTCCAATTGATTTTATTGCCGCTAATTGTTCCTGATCCGCTAACTTTTACGCCATTGTTATCAGGTGTTTGTTGTGGAATAGTGATTGTGTTACCATTAACTGTAGCTGAGATTGTATTAGCAAAGAAGTTAGATGAAAACGTGTTGCTGATTATTACCGATGTAACATTAACGCCATTAGAAATAACGCAGTTATAAACTAAAGCGGGAGCAGAACCAGTAATGTCTGAACATGCCCAAGATTTTGTAAACTTGGTGCGAGATTCGGTTTCACACTTAGTTCCTTCGTAGCCGGTAGGACAGGCACAAGTTCCGTCTACGCAAGAACCGCCGTTTGAACATACTACATCAGCACAAGCATCTCCATTACAAGAGGTGAATACAGCAGTTGAGAAAATACCGGCAGTCAATACACCGGCTAACAAAATGGTTTTTAATTTTTTCATGTTTTTAAATTTTATAGGTCAAATATAGGGGTTCAATGTGTTTGCAAGGGGTATCGTGAACAAATTTACATTTCGTTTACGAAAGGCCTGTTTTAGTCGTTTAATTTGAGCACGGCAAGGAAGGCTTCTTGTGGAACTTCTACGTTGCCGATTTGTTTCATGCGTTTTTTACCTTCTTTTTGTTTTTCAAGCAATTTACGTTTACGACTAATATCGCCACCATAACATTTGGCGGTAACGTCTTTACGCATAGCACTGATGTTTTCGCGGGCTACCACTTTGGCGCCTATCGCGGCTTGAATGGCAATTTGGAATTGTTGGCGTGGTAAAAGTTCTTTTAGTTTTTCGCAGAGTTTGCGGCCAAAATCTTGCGCGCGACTACGATGGATGAGGGCGCTCAGGGCATCTACTTTTTCATTGTTTAACAGGATGTCCATTTTTACAATATCGCTTTCGCGCAAGTCGATGGGATGGTAATCGAAAGAAGCGTAACCGCGTGTTTGGCTTTTCAGTTTATCGTAAAAGTCGAACACGATTTCCGTGAGGGGCATTTCGAAACTGAGTTCGATACGGGTAGGTGTGAGGTAGCTTTGGTTGGTGAGCATACCGCGTTTGTTGAT
>JBIKQE010000108.1:0-7281 GCA_044349815.1 Chitinophagaceae bacterium
CAAGTATACAAAATTGTTCTCAACAAACCCCGACGCAACGACATCGACATGCGCAGTATGCCCCTGGCCATGCTCAGCAAAAAAAACCGCGAAGAATGGGCCTTCCAAGAAATGTACGACGAATGGGAACAAAATAAATTCATCGATTTCACCTTCAACGAAAAACTCGTTCAACGCATCACCTACCTCTCCGGTCCACGCCTCAACGAATTCATGAAGCGCTACCGCCCCTCCTACGAATTCCTTCGCACCGCCTCCGAATACGAATACCTCGATTACATCAAATATTGTTTCTTCCGTTTCGATATGGAAAAGCCCGCAAAACCCGGCGAGCAAATTCCCAACAACGATTTCCCATCGAATAAAGAATAATTTTTTCGAAGCGCATCGGCGGAACCAGCTTCAACTAACTTCCCGCTATCCGTCGGCCAGCCCCGCTGTTGCTACTCCTTTCTTTACCCTCTTAAAATTTCGCTCCCCCTCTCCCTCTCGCTCCCGTCTTGCGGGGCGCTGCCTCCTACTATCGGGGCTAAACACCGCATCGCCTATTCCTTTATTCAGCGATGCAAACAGCCATATACACTTCGTACCATAACGTATTTAAATTATCCCGCAAAAGCCTTTTGTTGAAACAATTAAACCACGTTGAAATGAATACATCGATTGCAAACAAGCACAAGCATGCTGAAACAAATAGAATGCTGCACAAAAAACAAAAAAGGTTCCGTTGCCGGAACCTTTTTCTATTGCTTTAAAAAAGTATTAGTTGTTTTTACGCAAGTTAGGGAATGGAGGTGCGATGTTAGACGGACCTTCTTCGCCAGGATTAGCCGAACGATATTCAACGGTGTTAGCGTTACCGAACTGACCATATTGGAAAATGAAACGCTCGCGATCGATACCTTGCTTATCAACCATGTAGTTGATAACCGAAGTTGAACGATCCCATGAACGCTGTTGCTCTACTTTAGAACCACTTCCGTTACCGGTAATAACTGCTTTACAATTTGGATTGCTACGCATTGCAGCAGCCAACGCATTCAATTGATCGGTACCTTTTGTGCTCAACTTAGCTGAACCGTTTGCGAATTCAATAGAACCATTGTTCATCAAGTTACAACCTGTTACACGTGGACCATTCTTGCAACACTCTGGTTCTGGACATTTACCAACACCATCAGCATTAACTGGTTGACACTCTGTAGGTGTAATCAATTGCTTGTCTTTGTAATCAGGAACACCATCACCATCGGTATCGAATGGACAACCATGAGCGTCCACGCTTACGTTAGCCGGTGTGTTAGGACAACGATCGAAGCAGTTCGAGATACCGTCACCATCATCGTCTTTAGCACATTTGTCATCAGCTTGCGATTTAGCTTTCATAGCGTTGTAGGTATAATCCATACCATTGTTCCACCATAAAGGAGCTACTGCGTTATCGCCAATGTTCATGTTCAAACCAACCGACAAATAATTGATATTATCCATGTCGCGAGTCATCGAAGAAGCAACCTGACCTACAGTAGCGTAAGGTTGTTCTTGCCAACGCTGACCATCAACTAAATCGTCGAAGGTCATAGTGATTTTGTCTTCAAGTTGCAAAGTCAACTTCTTGCTTAAACGGAACTGAACACCGGCACCCATAGTAGCCACCGGACGTAAAGTACCTTTACCCGATTTAACACGGTTGTCGTGACGCTCAGCTTCTGTTTCATATTCACCATCCAATAAATTTTGGATTTGGCTATTGATTGTTTTACGATTCTCGTAAGGAGTACCCGTTAAACCAGCACCAACGTTTGCAAAATTGTAATTAGCACCTGTAGCATCTTTCAAATCCAACATAGTGTTGTATTTCATACCACCAATACCACCTAATACATAATAGCTAGCTTTGGTTTGTGCACGGTGAAACTTCAAGTTGTTGATAGACGCAACGGCTTGTAACGTCAACTCACTCATTGAAGTTTTGTAGTTGTAATTTACATTACCATTGTAACCAGCAGCTTCCCAAGGTGTGGCGTGCGCCCAATAACCTGTTGACTTTTGGTAATTGTAACCTGATGCGGCACCATGTAAGAACTGCAAACGAGCAGACATTACATAACCGAATGCTTTACGTACAGTTAAACCCCAACCCATTGTTTCTAATGGATTGATGGCTTTGTTGAAAATCGATTTTGAACGAACATCGCCCGATACATTTAAGAAACCAGCATTCAAACCTACTTCCCACTGATTGCGGGGCTTTGAAGGATAGTCATAAACATTGTTCAGGAAGTCGCGCTGTTGCGGCATCCGCTTGGCAGGAATCAACGTAGAATCCAAATAGTTGTAGGAGCCTCCGCGGTACATGCCGGTTTCCTGAGCCTGTACGGCCGAGGTTGATAACAGGGCTAACACCCCTGCTAAAAATGCATACTTTTTGATTAGCATAATTTTAGTTTTTGATTGAGTTAAAGTTTGTTCAAGTCAAGATATTCATTGCAAATATAATCAAGGATTGATATTAGTCTAATTTTTATACTGCATTTTTTACAATTAGCAAAACACTAACCAATTCTACAAAAGGAGATTATCCTTCTATTCTATGGTTAATTTTCGTATAAAATGTCCCTTTTCAGTATCCACACGTATAAAATAGATACCGGAACTTAAGCCTAATAACGATAATTCGTTGACATCTTTGCCCGCCGAAGCCTCCCAAGCCCTGTTTTCAAGCACTTGGCCGGTTACCGATAATAGTTGTAAACGCACCGATGTTTTCTCGAGGATGGTTAATCCTACATACACACGCCCAGAAGCCGGATTCGGATATACATCCACCTCGCCAATCGATTGATCGTGCTGTTGCAAACTACTTGGACCAAATAATTTCAAATTAAACCGCACCAAATAATCTTCGGTTTCGCCTGAACCATAAACCCCCACCCCATTATCGGAGGCCAAATTGGGTGATGTATTGTTGTTCAAAACAACACGCAAGCCTGTTGGCACGCTCAATGCAGGGCTCGAAGGTGTTAATACCGGTGCATTCAAATAGTAATTACTAATATCAGCTGTCCCCGTAAATACACGCTCCTCGGGAATGTCGTATAGTTTGTTGTTGTTATAATCGATGAAGATGGTAACCCGTGCATCTGCATGCACACTGCCTTTCATAATATGATATACCGCCATCTGATACAAACTGTCAACATACAAATCCAAGGGGCCAAATCCGGTAAAATCGGTCCGTTTTTTAATAGCGGTTGGATTCAATAAATGAGGCCCTCCCGAAACAAACGAGTAAATAGTGCTATTGGTTGAAAAGTCTTTAATCATAAAGCCCCCAATATCGCTACTATCCGATGTGCCCCCGTTCGATTGGCTTGTTCCATAGCAAGCCAATGGCGGACTCATAGCAACATACATCGTATTGGAATACCCATTGGAAACCCCATTACAAACCGTCTTGAATCGGAACCAAGTTGGTGCTGTAACTGTGTACGTTAATGTATCGGCCGTAGCGCCCGGAATATCGAAAAAAGTAATATTGTCGTTGGAGTATTGCCAATTAAACGACAATCCACTGTATATCAAATCGTGGGTGGTATCGATCATAAATACCGTATACCCCGGACAAGTAATGGTATCCGAAATGCTAGCCACACCGGCATAGGGCGGTTGGTTGCAGGGTGGAGGCGCTAATTGAACCACATAATCTTCCGTTTCGCCATTGGCATAAGGCCCACAAGGACCCACGGTGATGGCTGTTCCGCCAACCTGATACACAACACGCATACCCGTTAACCCATATTGTGCTGTTGCCGGCACCACAAAGGAACTATTGAGCATGTTCGAGGGTGCATTCATCACACCACTAATCACCAATTCCGACACCGGATCATATATACCATCCCGATTATAATCGATGAATACCTTGCCATACCCATTGCTGGTACTAGCGGCTTGTGCGAAACAAGTAAGCGCCAAATTATACGATGTATCGCGATAAATCGTAGGTGGTGTTAATCCAAAAAACGACGAATAATAATTCATGGCACTGGCATTGTTTACCAAAGGCAAAGCATTGCCATTATTAATCAAGGTATTGCTCGATGGATCAGTCAATAATACATTTCCTATATTTTGTGCAACCGCTAAAACAGTAGATTGCGAAGTACAATAACAATAATAAAAGGAACCTAAATTAATTAATTGAACCGGTGTGGTATCGGCTAAGCCGCTGATGGTACAATTCACAATACAACGATAATAGGTAGGGCCCGCTATTTGGGTAGTTACCATGGGTGTTAAGGTATTGGCCACCAAGGTCCAAGGCCCACCCGCTGACGGAGCACTTTGCCAAGTATAATTTAAACTACCCGCCAAGGTATTATTCACCAATTTTAATTTGAATGGGGTGTTGGCACAAGGAGTTGTATCGCCAATAATACCCGCATTCGGTGTTCCTGAACAGGGTGGCAATAAGTACAAATTGTCCATCCCCATATCGGTGCCCGTGGTTAAGAGATTATCACCAACACCCCTAAACCGAATCAAGGTTGTGGGTGAAACAGAAGTAATAGGAAATAAAAACGTTTGCCATACTGGTGCATTGGCAATGGTTCCAACCTGCGTAAAAGTTATACCGGCATCGGTTGATGCAAAAATATCCAAGTAGTCGAATCCACCCGTTGAGTTATTGTTGACAAAATCAAACATCAACAATTTGGTACCCGGGTAAGCACTCAAATTCATGTACAAATCTAAATTACCGGAAAGCGGCGTATTGCGCGAATGGAATCGGGCAGAACTAGCGCCATCGGTACTAGCCGGCATATAGGCCGATAAGCCAGGACTGGCCCAACCTGCACTTGGTCCTTCGTCGTTTCTTCGCCACGAGTTATTACCCGTAGCGGGTACTGCCGTCCAATGGTTCGATAAAGGATGCGATGGAATATCTTTTACCCCACAATAGTTCACCCAATTTTCAAAACTTTGAAAATAAGGCAGGGTATTCACGTATGCAGGCGACGAAATGGTAATGGTAATAGGGTTCGTGGTATCGCTTAAACCACCGTTGGCACATACCGCATACATACGGTACATTGTAGTTGTCATCAACGCAGGTGTGGTATAAAACGTTGAATTGGCACCGGCACCACCAATCACATTCCCCCATGTTACTCCCCCATTGTTCGATTGTTGCCACTGATACGATAAACCCGACGCCAAGGTATTTCCCGACAAGCCTAAGGTAGTAATCACCCCCGGGCACATTGTCATATTTCCATTACCAATTTGACCAATGGAGGGTGTTCCGGAACAAGGTGTAGGAGGAATCAAATCGAAACCAAAATCGGCTAAAGCGATACCCGCTGTTCCGGTTGTGTTCGCATACGCACCATAAATACGCTGGTTCAAACCTGCATTCGATACCTGCGCAATAGTATTACCGGTACCTGCCGACACTTTCATTTCCCACACCAACGATAAAGATGGATCGTACAAGAAAGGTGTTTGCAGCGGAATAGCATACCATGTATTGGCCGTGATGCCGGTGAGCGAATGCGTTGCCTGATAAAACACTTGAGTAAGCCCGGTAATATACGTGCCCCCTGTAAAACTATTTGTAGTACCCATGTTTTGGGCCAAGGAAATAGTAAAATTAGTATACAATGCTGCGGCATTTATAGTTGGACAACGAAAATAAACATGGGTAATAAAACCAGCCGGCGCGGGCGTACCGGTTTGTCCCAAACTATTGAATAAATTAGGGCCATACAACCACTGCACCCGATTCGATGTCAACGAACTCAACGGAAACGCATTGGCGCCTACCGGAGCATTGTTGTTGTTATAATACATGGGTGCTTGGGCCTGCGCCGTTGAGCACATCATCCATAAACCCAATAAAGTGCCAATAATGGACGTTAATAACTGTTTGTACATAGTGTGCTTGTTTTGAAACACGAATTCAATTCCCTAAAATAAACTAATTATTGTAAATAATTAAAAAATCCCGAACATTTGCTCGGGATTTTTACAAAACGACGTTTATGTAAGCTTAATCAGCAACTACATCAAATTCAATTTCAATCACATTCGATTTACCGAAATCGATGCTGGCTTTGTGAATACCTAACTCTTTCACTTCATCTATAATCGTGATGCGCTTACGATCGATGGTATAACCTTTTTGCTCGGTAATAGCACGGGCAATTTGAATAGGAGTAACCGATCCGAAGATTTTACCGCTTGTACCCGACTTAGCACCAATTTTGATAGGTGCCGCCTTCAATACATCCGTTACTTTGTGAATTTCATTCAACAAAGCCTCTTCTTTCAACGATTTTACTTTAGCTTTTTCTGCAGCTACTTTCAAGTTGCTGGGAGATGCTTCTACGGCATATTTTTGAGGAATCAAGTAGTTGCGTGCGTAGCCGGGGCGTACGTTTACCACTTCTTGGGCCGAACCTAAATTATCAATGTCTTTTATTAAGATGACTTGCATGGCGTATTATTTTAAAAGGTCAGTAACATAAGGTAGAATAGCCATTTGACGAGCCTTCTTGATGGCCTGGGCCACTTTCCCTTGAAATTTAACAGAGTTTCCGGTAATACGACGAGGCAAAATTTTACCTTGATCGTTCAGGAATTTTTTCAAAAATTCAGCATCTTTATAGTCAATATACTTGATGCCCATTTTCTTAAAACGACAATATTTTTTTTGTCGTACCTCAACCCGGTTGGTTGTAAGGTATTTGATATCATTCTTTGCCATAATTACGCTTCAGTTTTTTCGGTGGATGATGTGGTGGGTTCCAATTTAATGCCTTTACGCTTGCGATCGTTGTAGGCTACAGCATGCTTGTCCAATGCCGTAATCATAAAGCGCATAACCGATTCATCGCGGTTCATGGCAATTTGAAACTTGGCGTTCAAATTCGCTGCAGCTTTGTATTCCATCACAAAATACAAACCGGTGGTTTTTTTGCTGATGGGATACGCAAACGAACGAAGTCCCCAGGCATCTTCGCCTACTACTTCACCCTCGTTGTCGCCGATAAATTTTTTCAGATTTTTGGTGGCAGCCTTGTATTCTTCTGTCGACAATACAGGCGTGAAAATCACCATGAGTTCGTAACTGTTCATATATTTTAGTCTTGGTTTTTAAATTGGCCAAAGTTTGCAAACAACTAAAGTTGGGTACCTTCCCTAGGGTTGGCAGTTTGTAAACGGAGCGCAAAGATAGTATTTTTTCAATTCTGGACAAGTTTTTTCAAAAAAAAA